>JACUUY010000071.1 GCA_014859085.1 Caldifarciminota bacterium | reverse complement strand
GACTCAAAAATACAACAAAGGAGGCTCGTTTTCAAGCCCGACTATATTATAGCACCCTCGAATTTCGAAACTATCGCCGCGACCACCGTCCTCGTTATCTGGTCATTCTCAAGAATACGCTCAATCGCCATGCCCGCCTTGCTCACGGCCGAAGGCATCATCCCCACAAGTTCGCCGATCTGCCGGTTCGACAAACCCGTGTAGGCGCGCAAACAATGTATCAGCACCTGCTTAGCGCGCATCGGACGCGCCCTGGTCTGCTTTATCTCGGAATGGGTGACCTCGTAATGCGCCGTGACCGCGGCAATGATATCCATGCTCTTTGCCGCATCATCCCGCAGCGCCTTCTTGTGAGCTACATCATTACTCGTGATCTGAACCTCGAGATCCTGTAGTCTATCCTCGATGAACCCCGCAGGCCCCAATAAGAACCCGGCATATACATTCTGGAACGGATCTTCAGTATGCTCCAACCCGGCCATTACATAACGCTGATATGCGCCGCGGCCCATTCCCAGACAGCACTTCACCAGATCCTGGTCAATGTAATCATCTTTCTCTCCCGTGTAACCGCGGTAACTCGACCACACATAAGCCGCCGGATCCTCAACAAGCCCCGCATGGACCGGATTCAGATGCACGTACCGGCTCAGTGCATGGAAATAACTGTCTTTATCCACGACGATCGACTTGAAACGGCCCTGAAAGAGATGTCCGCAGCGTCGATATCTAATGTTGTAGTAGGTCGTGTACGACCCTTTGATATAGTGCATGATCCGCGATATGTTCGGCAGAGTCGTCTCCACGAGCAGATGAAAATGGTTGGGCATCAGGCAGTACGCGTAGAGGTGGTAACTGTACCGCTTTTTTGCCTTCAGCGCATAATCCATGAACTTGCCGTAGTCACCCGGTTGGTTGTAGATCTTCTTGCGGTCATCACCCCGGCTCATAACATGGTAGAAACAATGCTCGCCCTGTAAGCGGTATGGTCGCGCCATCAATCACCCATGGGTATCTGTGGCACCTTTGGTTAGTTTCGAAATTCGAGGGCTGACCCCTACAGGGTGATCACGATGCCGGCGTAGACCATGCGCGGGAAGAACACGACCGGTTTTTCCTGTCGATAGTCCGGCGAATAGCAGTAAGAATTTACATTCTCGTGGTCGGTGATATTGTATGCCTCCAGATAGAAGAAGAGTGGGTAGTGCGCGACCTTGAACAGTCGGGTGATCCGGCAGTTAATACGGAAGATGTTGGGCAGGCGCGCGCCGTTCTCGTCACCCCAGACCGGGAGTGTCACACCAACGCTGTCGATCGTTCCGGCCAGAGGCGTATACGGCCGACCCACGCTCCACTGGCAGTTGACGCCGAGCGCCCAGGTCTTCAGCGGTATGTTCAGGACGGCCACGAGCTTCACCGGCACATCGTAGTCGAGCGGTGCTCCATTCTGATCACGTCCGTGCATCAGCGTGAAACCGACCCACGATCTTGCCCACCCGGACTGGAATTGGACAAGACCTTCTGCGCCGAATGCACTCAAGTCCGATTTGTAGTGCTTGTAATAGACATCGAGGCTCAATTTGCCGCTCCCTGATCGTTTCTCGATGCCGAGGACGACATGGTCCGCGTAATTGGCCATGGTATCATCGAGCGACCGGGCTTGACTCATCCTCCCCGCGCTCAGGCGCAGTTTGCTCGATTCATTCAGTTCGACCTCGGTCAAGGCGCGCGGGTCGAAACTAACGATCCTGTCCTGCTGATGTACGGGCCGGACGCCATAAACGGCATTTAGCCGCCCGAGGCTGAACCGGTGGGCCGCGAACACGGCTGGCTGGAGGCATTCGAAGCTCAGCCGGAACGAATCTATCGCCGCGGGACCTTCATAGAAACCATCTGCTGTGGCCCGGTCTCGACCGACTTCGCCGCCGATCATCAGCGTCGATCCGCTCGACATGTACCACGTCATCGATGTCTTTGAAAAGAGACTTCGCTCGTCACGGTTGCTCACCAGCACCGGTGCAAGACTGAAATCTGACCGGTAGCGCGCATACCCGACCGTTGCCTCGAACATCCATCTTTCAGAAACCCAACCACCGGACGCACCCACTATCTGGTTCTGCTCGTCATCTATCAGGCCGTCGTAACCCATGTCACCCAGATCGAGTTCTGTATGGCTTTGCGATAACAAGACCAGGGGCGTGATGTAGCATGATCTGGCCTGCGCGCGGCAGGACCACTGCAGAGTCCAGAAAGACGGATAAATCGCCTCATCCGACAACGGCATTCTTGAAGCAAGGAAGTTGTAGTATGAACGGGATAGCCATATTCCGCCCGTGACCGGGTGCGTTCCGCTCAGATTGACATTCGCCATCGATATCCCGATCGAAAGCCGCGGGTCAAAAGATGACCGCGTGCCGAGCAGAACGCCGCCCGACATCCCTCCGCCGTAAGCCGGCGGCAGCGGTCCGGCAAATGCCTCTACGCTCTGCAGGCTGTTCTCGTCGACCAGAGAGAAGAGACCGCCGGTCGATTGATAGTACAGGAACGGATGCCTGAGCGGGAGACCGTTCAACGTGATCAAAACCTCGCGCGGCGACCCGCCCCGGATCGCGATGCTGGCAATATCCGCATCCCCGGAAAAAGCCGGCAGTGATTTCAACGCGTGAAAGAGATCGGCTGACGCGCCGGGTGTGGTGTAGACGTCCATCTGATCGAGAGCCGTCTTCACGCCGATGCGTTCGGTCTGGGAAAGAGAATGATCGCCGGCGACGTCGACGCCCGGCACCCTGATATTCTCCGGCCTGAGAACGACTTCAATATATCGGACCTTCTTTGAGAAAGCATATTGCCTCTGGGCGTAACCGATGTATGATATAACAAGCGTGCCGGTCTCTACCGAGTCAGGCACTTCAACGCAGAACGCACCGTTCTCGTTTGCGGAAGTCCCGGTCTGCAGACCCTCGACGACCACCGACGCCCACGGCAGCGGCCGGCCGGACGGATCCTCGACCACCCCCCTGACCGAATAGCAGAAGAGCCCAAGCGTTACCAGCGCCCACACACTCATTGCCCCAGGATCCTGATCGCTCCATAGCTGTAAAAGGGCGCGACCGTCCTTAGTTCAGCAAGGACATCCCGCGCCTCTTTGCTTCTGCCCACCTTCTTGTAGGCTTCGGACAGAAAGACCATTGCGTCGCCCCGGCCCCAGGCATAAGGAGCAAAACCGCGCTGCGTTTTGAAGAGCGCGACACTCTGCTCCAGGTACGTAACCGCCCGGTCCGGGCTGCCACCGAACATGGGCGGCGTGAAAAGCTTGGCCGCGCCGAGGACGAGCAAGGCCCGCGGGTTTTCTTTGCCCTCTTCTTGCAGCCGGTCGGCCAGTTCGTTTAGCTTTCTGGCATATACGAATGCTTTAAGCGGGTTGATCCCGGCGGCCAGACCCATGAGCGCATATTCGACGATCTGCATCTCGATGCCGGGTTCGTCGGCCACCGCCTCCAACGCCTCGTCGATCAGCCGCCCCTTCAGATGATGGCCCCGAGGAAGCATCGTGGCCAGCCGGTAATTGACGTAGGCCTGAAGGTATCTCGTTTCTGCCGCGGGATAGAGACGGCGGCCGAGGTCAACAAGGGTCCGGGCCTGCCACAACATCACCGTGTCCCCGGCATTGACCGCTTCTTCGATCCGCCCTTGGAGATTCGCGGCGACACGCAATGGCATTTGCTCCGGCTCGATCACACTCAGTTCGCGCAGGGCTATGACATATTCACCTTCACCCAGGGCCATGGGCTTCAGGCGGATCCCCTGAACATGATCCGCGCCGGGCGAGGCAAGAGGCAGGATCACCTCAGCCGATTCAGGACCGAGATACGCGCCGGGGCTCTCTCCCCAGTGTGTTGCCTTGCTCAATACATAGACACTGCAGGGCGTGTTGCAGGCCTCAACAGCGAGTTTGAACGCTTCATAAAACGAGAAGTCCCAGGCCGACGTGTCCCCGGATACGAAGCTGATGATCCCACCCTTGCTCCACAACTCATCGTGAGAGCGGGCTTTCTTGCCGGTGAGCGTGTTCCGCTCCCATTTGCCGTCGAGACCGAAACTGAGATAGCTGTCGTGCCAGCTCGATCCGAGTACGGTCGTTTCCTTTTTAAAGTCCGCGATCACGAGCGGCTTGCCAATGACCAGCGGCTCACGACTCAGCGAATCGATCTCGTACTCCAGCCCGCCGGCCGTGATCAACCTGCCCTTTCTGAATAACGCGACCGGGCGGGTAAACGCCCACAGGTCTTCTGCGGGATCAGACCCAAGGAGCGTCAGATTTGCCTCGCTTCCTTCGGTGATCGCGCCGCGCGTTCCGAGGAACTCGCTTGAATTTCTCGTTGCGATCGCCAGGGCCTCGAGATTGCTGAACCCGGCCTCGACGAACTTGTGGAGCGCGTGGATCGTGGCCGGTCCGAAGAACCGCTGCGGAAAACCGGCGCCGCTCCCCAGGAGCAGTCCTGCGGCCGGCCGGTTCTTCAGGACCCGGACGTTGTGCGCGCTGAGCAGGTCAATTGCCTTCCAGGCCTCTTTCGTCACGCCGACCCCGGTAAACGCGTAGTACACGTCCAGGGAAAGCCGCGTCGCGTGGGGCACGCGGCGTGTGGCTCTGGCCAGCGAGTCAAGAAAGAGCGGCATTTCAAAGCGAACGCTCTGGTGCGGGAACTCGGGGAGCCAGCCGACGAGGACATCCGGCGCGATGAAGTCCAGGACCCGCTCCTCGACCGGACCGTAACTCAAACCAAACATGATAAGGCCGTTGGACATGAGCGCGCGCCGCAGCTCCTTCACGAGATGCCGGTCCGGCTCCAGCGCCACCATTGTCCTCGGCATGGATAATACTACACCCAGCGCTCCGACCCGCTGCGCGCTTCCGATGATGGAATCTATGTCGCTGATCTGGCTCAGGTTCATTATCCTGAAGACGTACGGATTCCATTCCTCAAGGCCGTAAGGCGTGACCGGCTGCGAAGACGATATCCTGATCCACGGCCCCAACGCGTGGATCGTGAGGCCACCGCGCGATGGCCTTTTCGGCGGTGGCGCGCCTATGGCGTGCACGCCACAGTAAGCCAGCGCGAGCTCGGCCTTCTTTCTCGTGTCGGGGATGAACTCATTGACCCAAATGTTCCCGCCGGGACTGCCGTTCAGGAAGACCCAGATGTCGGCGAGGGGCGGAACCAGGTAGTATCGCTCCGCGTCGATGATGAAATCCTTGCCCGCGGCCCGCGCCTTGCCCGCAGGTTTCACCTTATGGATCGATCCGTTGTCTATGACGACATCGCCCCGCATGAATTCACGCTTGGCCACGTCCAGATACGAGACATTCCTCAGAATGGTGGCCGAGAAAAGAAGAATGCTAATGAGATGCACCGTTGCCTCCTTTGCCGCGTCCGGCAAAACCCTTTGCGAATTTTGTCAGAAATATGACCGCGAAAATGCCCCAGAAGAGAACCTTGCCCGGCGTGCCGAGCATACTGGCAAACTTGTACCAGATCACGAGAAAGACCACGAGGATCGCGGTCTCAAAGACGATCTTCGCCGCGCCGTAAAGCGCGAGACCGGCACGGTAGCGACCTTTTCGTGTTACCATTCGCCTCAGCGCGGCCGCGGCGTCCGAGCTCAGGTTGGGCATCCCTGTAGCTTCACTGAGCATGTAGTAGCCGTCCGACTTCCAGAGCGGCACGGCATTGAATACGAAAGAGAAGATACAGAACCAGGCCAGGTACACCCAGAGCGGCGCCTGGCGCGTGGCGATCGCCATGAGGAATGAACCCCACAACAGCAGGAGATCCACGCCGAGCCCGGCGCCCAGTACAGCCATGCGCCGCACCCGGGAATCCACGAGATAGGTCATGTTCAGATTGACCCTGGGCACCGGAAGGAAGAATATTCTTCCCATTGGTTTCAATGATATCGGCCCGGGCAATCGGCCGCAGGCCGTGTAGTGAACGCAGCAATGCGCGGCCTCGTGGAGCAGGGTGAACGCAACGACGAGCGCGACGAGAACAAGGTAATCCCCGATCAAGGGCGCGCGGCTCACCGCCGTGAGCACTGAGAAGCTGGTTGCCAGCAGATAGATGTAGTGGACGAGGACCGCGAAAAACAAGCCAAGACCCGGTATCGCGAGCGACCTGAATCTCCGGTCGCCTGCCGCCGACATCGATGATCCGTGGAAGAGCAGCCGGCCCGCCTGCGCGGGCCGGCTGCTCGAATAGGCGATCACGCCCGCCTTTTCCAGCGCGGCCAGCGTTGCACCGCTTTCGTCCCCGGGGATGCCGGCTCTGGCGAGCGTGTCGTGCGCCTGTTGCGTGGTGCGCGGCTCATGGAGTTCTTGCAGCAGATCGAGGGCCCGGCGGTCGATGAGATAGTACGGCCCTTCGAGCTTGTTGAACAATAGATACGTTTGCTTCTCCCGGTCATACTCCTTGACGCTGAAATCGCTTGCGCGGTTGAGCGCCCAGTATCCTTCGTTCATGGCTTGCGCGCCTCAAAAACAACGATGTGATGAGGCGCCTGGATCGCGCCATCCGGACCGCGGAACCTGGGATCCCGCGCCACGGATTGCTGCAATTTCTCGCGTACCGAGGGGAACAAAGCGGGATCGAGTTCGGCGAGCCAGAAATTGTACTGGTAGAGGATGATCGAGACGAGATCCTTGTGACTCGGGTACGAAATGGAATACCGCAGCGAGATCGTGCGCGTACGGCAGAAAAGACCGTCGCTGAATGGCCGCTCGATATCTGCGACGTCCTTCGGATTCCACCGGTCCAGTTTCGACGGAACATCGCGCGGCGGAAGATAGATCTGAAGGATCTCGGGAATGATATCGTTGAAGATACCGGCCAGTTCACCCGGCCCCATGGCAATGCCCAGGAGCCATCCCCCTTTTTCCAGCGCCTCACTGATACGCTCGATCACGAACGCATACTCGTTAGCCGGCGTCCAGTGGAAGGTATAGAAAGCGAGAATGCCCTGGAACTTACCGGGCATCGTTTGCCAGAGAGCACTTTTGGTGTAATCACCGCAGCAGAATGTGAACCGGTCGCCCAATGTCCTCCTTGCCTGACGCCCCATCCTTGGACTCAGGTCGACGCCGGTCAGCTCGCCGGTCTGTGGGTAGAGTTTGAGAAATTCCTCGGACGCTATGCCTGGACCGCAACCCAGATCCAGAACGCGGGCGCCTCGTTCTATTGAAAGGCGTGACATTTCCAGAGTGTCCCGGATCGTCTTTCTGAGCCAGCCGAACCGGTCTTTCCAGAAGACGTCCGTGTCCCGGCCGTAGAAACCGGCGGCCGCGTCATAGCATTTTTTCAGTATGTTCATCTGCTTGCGCCTCGGCTGGCTCGGCCAGAAGAAGGGGATAGACTACGAATTCTTCGGGAAAGGAAGCGCCGAGTTCCTCGCCGAACGCGTCCTCGTCAAAGCCGCCGATGGGCAGTATGCCGTAGCCGCAGGACGCGGCGACGAGACAGATATTCTGCGCCAGGTGACCCGACTCCTGCAGGATATAACGGTACGCGCGTGAGAAGTACTTGATCTCCTGCCGTTTCGGGATCGCCGTGATAAGAATACACGCGAGCCACGTGGTCGGCCGCGCGCCCGGAAGTTTCCTCTCCAGCCGGCCCTCCATACTCGCCAGCGGCACGGGCCCGAAGATCCGCTCGAGCCGGGAATCAAACGCGTTGTAGTGGTAAACGGCCGGTTCGAGCTGCGCCACGCGCAGCGCCGCGACATAGATCTCCAGGGGATATAGACCGCCGGCCGAGGGGATCGGTCTGAAGCTCTGCACGACATCGGTCTCAACACCCCACTCGTTCTTCATCCGGTGGCTCTTCTTCGCCGTAACGCCGTAACTGTAGTGAAGGATCGCCGAGAGGATTTGAAAGGGCAGGATCGTATCCTTGCCCTGCGCGGGACTCCGCCGTTTTGCCAGCGTCTGGGTCAGCGACGTATCCGGCAACGATGGAATATCCAGCCCGATCCAGGGGACGCCGTCGCAGACCTTGAAGGGTGAGAGAAACCGCCGCACAAAGTAAGGCGACGCGCTCAGGTAGGCGATGTGCATGTGTAGTATCCTGCCGTGGCTTGGCGTGAACTTCGTGTTCTGCCAGAAGAACTCTCCCACCTTGTCATCCACGTCGGCCGGCACCCCCGCCAGGATGTTCTTGTATTCCTCGATCGTCAGGTATCTCATCGTTCAGGCGGACGGATGGGGCAGCGGGTTGAGATGATCCGGAGACAATCGCTCAGGGTAGTAGCCGAGCCCGACCGGCACGCTCCATAATCTCTCTCCGCCCAGATGCCTCAGGAGATGCGCACCTTCCAACGGCTGGAACGAGGGGATGATGACCTTACAGACCTTGCCGCCGATCGAGTCGACGTCCGGTGTCGTCAGGTCTACAACAACGGCCTCTATGTTCCTTCTCTTTAACATGGTTACTAAGTACTCCACATTGTCCGAATCCGCGCCCCGGTCAAGGTTATCGAGCGATTCCATTCGAATGAGACCCCCCGCGGACAGGAAATCGAGTCCCGGCAGCATTCGCTCCGTGTTGCTCAGCCAGTAATAGGGGTGGTCGTCAAAATTCAAGAGGTCGCGCAGATCATCGCAGAATGTCCTTGATGGATTGCGGTCAAGGAGAAAACGGTGGAACGGCGCTCCCTGTCCCATCTCGAGGAATGCCTTACTAAGAGCGTGGCCGGGGTCGAGGCGGGCCGATGATCCCATCATGAGCGTTTTCTTCCTTTCGCCCGAAGCCATCCTTATCGTGGCGAGGCCGAGGACGATGATCACGTGGATATCAAAATCAAGCTTCGCATATTTCAGCCAGATCCTCGAAACGGTGGCCGAGAAAGCCGAGCGCAGATCCCCCGCCGCGCGGTCGTCGAGGTCAATGTTCGGAACCGGCAGCCGGGCCAACCACCATAACGAGAGAGCGTCGCGTTCAAAGTGCTCGTACAATCCGTAGCACAGCGCTTCATTCCAGGAACAACCAAAAGCCATGCCGGTCGAGATCGAGGGACTGATGACCGCTTCGCCTTCGACCGGACTGTAGGGGATATAGACGACCTGCGCCGGCACGTATCTCGGACATTCCCCGGTCAGGGACCAGCCCCGGACCCAGCAAAGCCTCGTGTCTTCCGTAAATGGCGCGTAGTCCCATCCCAGGGACCTGAATGACTCATGCTGCTGCTGATCGAACAGGCACCACTGCGCGGGATGGACCGCTTCGTTCCCCAAGTCTTTCCACGAAGCAAGAACCAGTTTCTCGGACTCATAGAAGGATGCGCAATACCTCTCAAGGCATTCACCCAGGGCCGAAACCCTGGCCTGGATGTCCGAAAACCCAGCGCCGCCGTTACGCTGATTGCATTGATGTGCATTGTACGACTTCGTATTGGCCATTACGCCGGCATATGAGAATATTGCCGGATCGTCCGACGCCAACATGCCTGGTATCAACTGCTTGACGATACCCGCCTCGCTGTCGATCGCGACCTTCAGCCGCTCCCAGCGCGCGCAGTCGACAAGGTTGACGGATCCAACCTGCTTCATTTCACCTCAGAAGGCGTACGGAGAGACGCACGGTTTCTCCCGGACCGGCCGCGCACCCGAGCAATGATCGCACCTCGGCAGTATCAGCACCGGGTGTTCGGCCGAATTGAAGTTCAAGAGGTCGATGCAGAATACCCGGCCCAGGGTCCTTGGATTCTCTATGTTGGTCAGCGCAAAAATGACCTCGGGGATTATTGACTGAGCGAGCAGAGATCCGCTCCAGACAAACCGGTAATCGCGCTCCAGCATGGAAGACCGCGCCAGCAGATCATAGATCTCCAGGTTCGCTCCCTGGCCGGCATACCGGCGGTAGAAACAATTCCAGCACGGCCCTTCCGCTTTCGTAATCAACGGACCTACGATGGCGGAAAGCCCGTCCGGCATCAGTATCACGGGCAGCATCGGTGTTCCGCAGCGCAACGCATCCTGATTCGCCTTGAGCAAGAACGCCGGCCGGAAACCCAGCAAAGCGACGATGGCGAACTCCATTGCCGCGATCTTGTCCGGCCAATCCAGGGATGGCTCCTCTTCATGAACACTGATGTTCTTGATCAGTTGCGTACCCCTGATGGCCTTCTTTATTTTCACGGCCAGCGTCTGATTGTTCGTCAAGATCCCGATCCGGCATTCTTTCAACCGCGCCGCGATCTCGTACGGCTTGTTGGTGAACCGGCTGATCAACGGCAGCCATGTCTCAAGCTTGTCCTTGTGATCCGGTTCCAGGAATTCGCTTCCATCCAGGCTCATCAGCGCACCACGCGCCCAGAGTTCTTGAATGACCTGTTCGACCGTGCTCGACGCCGGAGCCGAGTTCAATCCCTTGATCTCATCGGCGGCCAGGCCGTCAGCGTCTTCCAGCTTGCGCAAAAACTGCAAGAGAACATCATCCCGCGGAATTTCATAAACCTCGCAGGGCGCCATCATCACAAAGACCTTGTCCCCGCTGTCAACGATCCGATAGTATGGCTTCAGTCTCAAGCGCTGGAGATCAAAGTTCTCTAACATGTTTTGTCCTTGTTCAGGCAAGGGTGGGAGAGGTTGATCTCTCCCACCCTGCTCAATCTATCTCTCATGTGACGATCACGCAGCAATTGCAGTTGCAATTGCAGCAACATCCGATGTCAGTATGACCCACCATAGACAGAAGGAGCAACCCTGCGACCCCGCCCGCCGGTGCGTTGCGGCTCTCGACGACGCGTACGAGTGCCGTATCCTGGTTGATCTTGTCTTTCATATTTCTTCCTCCTTCCAGCGGATTCCAATTTGGCGTACATCTCCTTTCTCTCTCGGCCCCGTCGTTTTCTATCTTTTGTCAATGACCCTGTTCCAGTCTCGCCATCATCATCCATGGCCGAGGGGTCAGGACCGAACCCGCGATACGCTGAGTCAGATTTACTCACATTACCATCCTGCATTAATAGAACAAATAATCCGGACAAAATTACAACCCCCTACTCAATAGTTTTTTCGTTTTCTTCTTCATTCGCTGTTTCAGATAGTTGACCCGGGACTGGCTTATCTTGAGGCATTCGGCGATCTCGTGCTCCGAGTAACCATCCATGAGCATCTCCGCGATCTGCCTCTCCCTTGCGGTCAGGATCTTGATGATCTTCTCGACGAGTATCTTGTCATGCACGTGCTTGACGAAGTCGACCTCGCCGCAGGATAGATCAGGCATTTCTTCGATACTGATGACCGTCGCATTCTTGCGCGGTTTTGAGCAGACGCTCTTCCCTTTGAAATATTCGTTTATCGCCTCGTTCTTGCAGGCCTTTACTATATAGCAGGGCGGTTTGCCGTCCCAGCTGGCGCTCTTCCTGACGAACGCGCAACACATTTCAATATAGAATTCCTCCCATTCGCCGGGCATCCCGAACTTCTTGCAGACCAAGCGCGATACGGCCTCGAACTTCTGCATCAGGGCCATCATATCGAGTTCGTTCATGCCCACGTTTATTGCATATCTTGTGCCAGGTAACAACCGCTCGGAATCCTGATGCTATTGTGCCAATCTCCTTGCAGGAAATGGGACATTTCTGTCCCATTTAAGCACTGCTCTGCCAGCGCCGTACTGCCATACACGGGCCGAACACGCCTGCGACACTAATGTCCCAGGGGTCAGCCCTGGTTTAATATAGTCAAGGGGTAAGTTACACATCAGCCTCCTTC
>JACUUY010000070.1 GCA_014859085.1 Caldifarciminota bacterium | reverse complement strand
TGAAATCAGGTTTGCGCTCGGGATTCGTTCCGATCTCCTCGCGCAGCCCTTCGAATTCACCCCGCCTGATATTCGCGAGATTCTGCCGGTCGGGCATGGTCGCCGCCGCTTCGTACAGGTAAACCGGGATGTGCAATTCCTCGGCGATCCTCTTGCCCAGGCGCTTCGCCAGTTCAACGCACTCGAGCGTCGTGGCCTTACTGATCGGCACGAATGGTATGACATCGGTCGCACCCATGCGCGGGTGCTCGCCTTTGTGCTTCGTCAGATCGATCAACTCCGCGGCCTTCTTCGCTCCCCGGAAAGCGGCTTCGAGCACGGCCTCGGGCTCGCCGACAAAAGTAACAACCGCGCGGTTATGGCTTGCATCCATCTCGCGGTCGAGCAGTTCCACGCCGGCGCCTTCGATCTCGGCAACGATCTGATTGAGCTTATCCTCATCACGGCCTTCGCTGAAGTTAGGAATGCATTCAATTATCTTGTCCATAAACCACCTTCCCCTTTTTCACCGTGTACTTCACCATGTCCTCCCCGAATTCGTAGGGGATCTTCAGATAATTATCAACGTCGAGCACGACCAGGTCGGCCTGTTTACCGGTTTCAATGGACCCCGCGCGATCGAAAACACCCAGCGCCCGGGCGCCATTGCGGGTCGCGCCGATCAGCGCTTCTTCAACGTTCATGCCGTATGACAGGCATGCCAGCGCGATGATCTTGAGCATCGAGTATATCATGCATGAACCAGGATTGAAATCGCTGGCAATGGCGACCGTTGAACCAGCGGTGCGGAACGCGCGCACGTCCGGCTTCTCAGAGAGCCGCAGGAAGACCGACGTGCCGGGCAGCAGCGTGGGCACGACGCCGGCGTCTTTCATTGCCGCGATATCGCGCTTCGTCGAAACAACCAAGTGGTCGGCGGACGTGCAACCTATCTGCGCGGCGAGCTGCGCGCCGCCGATATTGGCAAATTCATCGGTATGTATTTTCAACTTGAGCCCGTGCTCCTTTGCTGCCAAAAGAATTCTTTCACTTTCCTTCCGGTTGAAACCTATCCGGTCGCAGAAGACATCGCAGAACACAGCCAGATCTCTCTGCGCCACGTACGGGATCATCTCTTCGGTGACCAGATCAAGGTATTGTCTGCGCTTCATTGCTTTGGGTACTGCATGAACGAGGAATGTCGGGATAATTTCGATCGGCGCCCGCCGTTTCAGACGGTTTATCGCGCGTAGCATTTTGTATTCGACTTCGGGCAGTAGCCCGTAGCCGCTCTTCACCTCAACCGTCGTCGTGCCGTGCCTTATGATCCGCTGGAGGCGTTGCCTACCCAGTTCGTACAACTTTTCTTCGCTGGTCTTGGCCGTCTGTTCGACCGTGCTGGCGATACCGCCGCCGGACCGCGCGATCGCCTCATACGTGGCGCCGCTTATCCTCAGCGCAAATTCCTTCTCGCGCGTACCGCCGAAGACAAGGTGGGTGTGCGAATCGACAAAGCCTGGGCATACCACGCAGCCGCGCGCATCGATGACCCGGCCGCCGGCCGGGTCTTTGAAACGGCCGACCCGCGAAATCACACCGTCTTCGACCAGGACCGAGCAGTTTTTCTTCACGCCGATGCCCCGTTTCATGGTCAGCACTTCAGCAGCATCGCGGATCAAGAGGGGCATGGGTTATTCTACGCTGTTTTTACGCTATGTCAATGACCTGGGGCTCGATTATCCGGCACACCCGGCCTACCAGCCGTACAAATGCATACTTGCGCAGCGGTCCATTCGAATCGCTGCCCGCTCCATGGTCACTTCTGGGCCGGCGTCTCAGCCTTCCAGATGATACGGCCGGACCGGTTGATATACAAACGCGTCCCCAGGGTATCCAGTACCGGCGCCAGGCCACCTGAAAAATGACCGATGAACGCGAACTGCGCCGGGATCACGATCTTCGCTGACTTGTCGACATAACCCCAGCGGTTGCCCATCCTGAACCCGGCCAGACCATCGATGAACGTATAGGCAAGGTCGAATTGCGGCTCGATCGCCATGGCGCCCGTGTAGTCGATGAACCCCCATTTCTCGCCAACCTTCACCGGTGCCAGGCTGTCGGTAAACGTACCGGCAAAATCGAACTGGCACGCGATAACGAGACGGCCGCTCGGGTCGATGAAACCCCACTTGTCGCCAACGAGGACCGGCGCACGACCCTCGGAGAACATACCGACCGCAGTGAATTGCGGAGCGATGACGGTATCGCCGATCTTGTCAACGTAACCCCAGCCCGCGCTATCCTGGAATGCCGCCAGTCCTTCGGAGAAATGCAGGGGCATTTCAGAGACCGGCTCGATGACGAATTCGCCCTTCTTGTTGATACAACCCCACTTCTCTTCGGTCCGGACCGAAGCCAGGCCCTCGGAAAAAGCGCGCACGGCAACGTACCTGGGTTCGATCACAATATTGCCGAGCGTATCGATGAATCCCCATCTCTGCTCGATCCTCACGTCGGCCAGTCCCTCGGAAAAAAAACCGCTGTGATCGAACCGGGGCTCGATAATAACTTCGCCCTGCTCATTGATATATCCCCATTTCCAGTTCTTCTCGAACGCGGCGCGGCTCTCGGCAAAGCGGCCGACCCGGCCGAACTGGGGTTCGATCACGACTTTCCCCTCGTTATTGATGTAACCAATCTTATTATCAACAATTATCGGGAATAATTCTTGACTCCTGCCGCCGCCGGTATTATGGCACGACAGAAGAACCAGCGCCGCGAACAAGATTGAAACGATTGATTTTATTTTCATTATCATCATCACTCCTTTGTTTTCTGCACGCTCTTTCCCGGCCGGATCGCTTTGCATGTCGGTACTACTTATTGGCCACACAAATAAGGATGTCGCTTCTGGCCTTACTGTACGGCTCGAATTTGTACGAACCGTAGAACCGCGTTTTCTTGTATCCTGCAAGATCGAGTAGCCGGGCATAGTCATCCTTCAGCAGGATCTGCTTGTAATCCACAGACCAAACCATTATTTCCGGCGTCCTTTTTTCAGAGAAAATATCCAGGACATTGTAACGCGCCCCCCTTTCCGCATAGTCGATCACAAAGAGCCGGGTAAGATCCTTCTCTCGCGCATTGAGGATGAACCTCGGTTTCATGCTCCACTGCTTGTCAGTCGTGCCCTGCGTCATTATCAATACGCCCTTCTGGCGCAACACCCGACGCATGCTCAGCAATGCCCGTATGACCTCTCTCTTATCCTCCATGTGGAGTATCGAACTGGAAAGGCACACTACCGCGTCGAATTCGGGATTGAAGTACTTGTGTAACGCGCGGTAGTCGACCCTGCACAGCGGCACGGATACGCCGGCTCCTTTCAGATTGATCTTTGCCCTTGCGAGCATGGATAAGGAGATGTCCGAGCCGGTCACCGCACAGCCCAGCGAAGAGAAGAGATGCAGATCGTGGCCGGTGCCACATGCGCAATCGAGCACCGAATGAACGCCGTTCTCCGCAAACACCCTTTCGAAGAAAGCACGGTAATCCGGTCTGTGCTTGCCGAATTTACCGCGGAATATGTTGTAGCGCTCGGCAAAACCCGCGTACGGATCTTTACCTTTTATGGCCGCTCCAGGTCACGTGATACCGCCTCGATCATGGCCGCGAATTACTGCTTGAATATCAACCTTCATGATGCAATGCAGATGGGTCATCCCGGTATTATAGCCAGCGCAGGCGATAAGTCAATCATACCCGTCACAACGCGGTGCTTGATTTTCACTGTTTTTTGATTACAATAATGTAACAATACTTGCCCTCGAGGAGGTCTATGAAACAAACAGCACTATTGGCAATCGTCGCGATCCTGTCGACCGCGCCCTTGCTTGCGCAGACGGCCGAACAACGAGCAGAGGCGACCGCAACGAGCGATGTCGCAGAACTGCGGAGTGCGAGCCGGCTGCCGGAGGCGGTCAAAGAAGCGCGTGCAGCCGGCACCGAGGAAGAGGAAATAGCGAACGTCGTGAAGGATATCCAGGAGAAGAGACTGTCGAGCGGAGAAGGCGTGAATACGATCCGGATCATGGAAGAGAATACCACCGATGGCGTTTCCAATAAGGGCATTTCCGATTTCGTGGCCGAACAGAAGGCAAAAGGCGTCCAGGGCGAAGAATTGGGCAAGGCCGTGAAAGCCGAACTGCAGGCCCGGCACCGGGTCAGAGTCGAGGAAGGAAGAGGGGCAACCGAGCGGAAAGAAGAGCGCACCGGGACTGAAGAAGAGACCCTTGAATCACAACCGACGGGACGCGGTGGCCAGGGTCAGGGACAGAAAGAAAAGGGTCAGACCGGAACGCAGACACCTGAATCAAGAACAGAAGAAGAGACCGCCGAGAAACCCACCGAAAAGACCACTAAATAAGGGGAAAACATGAAGAGAAGAGTTCTGCTCATTGCTGTTCTGACCGCTCTGGTTGTCGTCAGCTGTTCCGAGGGCAAGGTCGAGAAAGCAGTCAGCCAGCAATCAATAGAGAAAGTCGCCAGGATCGCGGCGATGCTCGAGAGCGACGAAGCACAAGCGCTCGAGATGATGACCGCGGAAAAGATGACCGTTGATCAGTATAAGGAGATCATGACCGCGATCGCGCTCGACGAGAAGTTGACCAACACGTTCGTGCAGGCAAAGAAGACATTCATGGAGCAGTACAAGTGATGGAATACGGTCTTTGGTATTAATGAATTGTCCGGCAACAACGAGCAACAAGGAGATACTATGAAAGAACCATCGCTGAAGGTGATGGCGGTTTTGCTTGCGTTGGGCTTCGCGTGCAATGCTCTCGCGGCGCCGCGCGTCGTCATGCTGGAAGAAGCCTACATGGCCACTTGACCGACCTGCCCATATGCCAGCAGTTTGCTGGATACGATCGCAATACTGGACTACCCTGACCAGACGGCGCTTGTCGAGTACCACTCGGTCATCGGGAATTTCGGCTTCCTGCAGGAAGCGCGGGATCGCCTCTACAACTTCTATGTCTTCTACGGCTACCCGTCGCTGTTCGCGGACGGCGTCGACCTCTGGCCGATAAGCACCTGGCGGCCGTACATTGATAACCGCGTGAATCAGCCTTCCCCGTTCACACTGTTGCTCACGGGCGACTACGACCCGGTTAGCAATGGCGGCACGATAACCGCTTCATATCAGAACGACTCAACCGTCGCGATAACGGCGCGCGTCTATTTCGTGATCACCGAAGACAGCCTCTACCATCTGGATCCTAACGGTCACGCCTGGCATAATAATCTTGCCCGCGATTTCCTGCCGAATGAGATCGGCGAACTGGTGACGGTCAACCCGGGGCAGGTCGTCGAAGTCACTCGTTCTTTCACGATCGACCCTTCCTGGATCGAAGACCGCTGCAAGATCGTCACCTGGATACAGGCCGATGCGCCGTCGCGCAATGGATACCAGGCCGGGAAAATACGGCTCATGGACCTTGTCGGGATCGAGGAGATTATCGTGCACGAACCCGCACAGCCGGCGATCACCCTCGTGAGCAACCCGTGCTCTGCGGACAACATAAGATTCCTGATCCATTTGCCGCCGGGCACGCCATTCGGGATCGATGTTTTCGATGCCCTCGGCCGCATTGTGCAGACACACGCCGGGACAACATCGAGCGACCGGGAAATTGTTCGGTTCGATCTGAACCGGAATGACCTCCGCCGGGTAACGGCCGGTGTCTATCTGTATCGATTCACGAGCTCCGCGGCAAACGCGACCGGCAAGATCATCGTGAGATAATCACACGGAGATATAGCTCATAAGCACGGAGGGCGGCCCGAAGGGCCGCCCCTTGCGTTTGTCTTACAGAATGTGTTTGGCGATGAATTCCTCGACCTCGGGGATACCGCCCTGGAAGATCAGGTAGCCGTTAGGCGGTTCGCGCTCGGTCAACTCGCCGGCGATCGGCGTCAGCATGAGTTCCTTGACGCGCTCAAGGTCGCTCGTCTGGCCCAGAGCCCAACATAATTTCATGTAGGCCACCTCGGGCAGCATGTTGCCGGCCGGCACCACGCCTCGTTCCATGATGTCGCGTCCCGTGTCATAGACGTACATCTGCACGTAACCCCACAGGGTCTGGACCGTCATGTAGACGGCCACGCCTTTTTCCTTAGCTCGCTGGAGCGGGTCGTACAGGGGCTTGTTCACGTGCCCCAGGCCGGTTCCGGCGATGACGATGCCGCGGTATCCGTTATCAACGAGCAGGTCGATCATGTCCGGCTGCATGTTGGGGTAGTAGTAGACGATCGCCACGCGTTCCTCAAATGCCGTGTTGATCAGCACGCCGCAGTCGCTTCGGCGCCGGCGATAGTCCTGCTTGATCGGGATCAGCGTGTCCGGGCTGACCATGGCGATCGGCGTATCGCCGATCGTGCGGAACGTACTTCGGTACGACGAATGCATTTTCCGCACCCGGGTGCCCTGGTGCAGCAGGTTGTATTTGTCACTGGTCGGGCCGAACATGCAGACCACGATTTCGGCGATATCAGTATGGGCCGCGGTAAAGGCCGCGCAGCGCAGGTTCAAGGCCGCGTCGGACGACGGGCGGTCGCTCGAGCGCTGGGATCCGACGAGCACGATCGGGACCGGCGAATGCTGGACCATGAACGAAAGGATGGCGGCGGTGTGGTGCATCGTGTCGGTGCCGTGGCCGACCACGATCCCGTCCACGCCCTGCTTGATCTCGCGGCCGATGGCTTCGGCCGTGGCGCGGTATTGGACCGGCCCCATGTTCTCGCTGAAAATACCGAATAATTTTTCAGTGCGCAGATTGCAGATGTCGGCCAGCTCGGGCACGGCGCCGTAGAGCTCGCCGGGCGTGAAGGCCGGAATGACCGCGCCGGTCCGGTAGTCGAGGCGCGAGGCGATGGTCCCGCCCGTGCCGAACAGCACCACGCGCGGTTTCTCGGCATCGACCGGGAATTCGCTCTCCGGGATCTTGTAGTGCGCCTCCTTGTAGCCGGTCTCCTTGATATCCTCGACGAAACGCGCGGCAATGCCGATGTTGTAGCCGTTGATCATCTTGAGCACGATGTGCTTGTCGTCCGCGATCTCGGACCTTGGCAGGATCACGCCCTTGAACACGCCCTTGGAACTCGTGATCTCGACCTCGCTCCACACTTTAGCGTTGAACTTTACGAGCGCATCCCGGGCAATGCCGCGATACCCCTTATAGATGTCGTCGTTCACTTCCGTTCCTCCTCGGTCAGCAACCGTAGTATGTCCCGGCCATCGGCGCGCATCCCGGTAACCGCCTTCACCCGGCCGGCCAGATATTCGGTCCGCTTGTTCCGGTCGCGGGGGCCCGTATTTTCCGCGCGCACGCGGCCGATGATCGCGCGCAATTCTTCATCGGACAGCCGGCTCGTTTGCTCGAGCGTGCTGGCTTCCGGCGGTTGGTCAGCACGAACAATTGAAAAGACCGCCTCGCGGCTCAACCTGCCGGCCGTGTACCGCACTATAATATCGCGCAGCCATGGCGCTGCGGCGCGGCCGTTGGTCCGGCTTCGCGGCAGCGCGGTCAGGATGTAGCCAATAAAACCCGGTTCATTTTCGCAAAGCCGGGACAACTCGTCGAATTGCGCGATGCTGCCGCCCGTGATCAACTGCTCGAGCAGCTGCGGGTTGAGCCGGCGGCTGTAACGCTCGCGCCATTCGGCCGGCGTTCGTGCAAGGTGCCGGCGGATCTCATCGAGCCGCTCGGCCGGCACCGGGATGGGCGGCGAATCAGTGTCCGGATACATCCGGTCCGGTCCGGGCAGGATCCGCTCAAAATCTGTGTCCATGGTTGCCATGACCTGGCGCGTCTCGTTCGGAATACCCTGGGTCGCCTCGCGGCCGCGGATCGCGATCTCGGCCAGGGCCGTGCGCACGTCTTCGGCGCTGCCCCACACGATAACCACGCTATCCGTGTATTTGGCCTCCAGCTTCTTCTTCACCAGAAGCCATTCCCGCGGGATGGCGCCATTTGGTTCGTCCGAGTGCAGCATGATCGGCGGCTTATCAAGACAGGCGATGACGCGAATGCGTCCCTCTATCTCGTCGGCAAAAGTGCGGTGCGGCGAAACGCGCGCGTTGAGCAGGCCGGCAAAGCCGGTCAGTTTGACCGCGCCCACGGTACCGCCCTTGTCCAGTGCCTCGCGGATCGGGCCACAAGTCGTCTGAGCGAATATCTCGCGGCAGTCACCGTGTTCGGCGCTGAACGTGTCCGCATTGATCCCCCGCAATTTGAGTTCTTCGCGCAGGGACAAGAGCGCGTGCTGGCGGACCGCTTCGTAATGAACCAGGTCGCGGATCTGCTTCGTCCTCGGTACCCCTTTGATCTCGACGCGCGTGCCGCCGCGGATGCTGACGTTGACATCCTGGCGTACGGTCCCGATGCCGCGCCTGACTTTTCCCGAGAGCCGCAATATATTGCCCAGTTCCCGGTCCACTTCCATCGCCTTTTCGGGCGTGTGCATGTCCGCGTGCGTGATGACCTCGACGAGCGGCGTGGACAGGCGGTCGGTCCGGAACACGATGACATGGCCGCGGTCCCTTATCTCGCGGCACGCGTCCTCTTCGAGGCAGACCTGCATGATGCCGATGCGGCGGCCCCGGAACGGTATCCAGCCATTGACGCCGACCGCGATCGTGCGCTGGAATCCGGTCGGGATGCTGCCATCCAGATACTGCTTGCGCGAGACATGTATCTCGTCGGCGATCTGGCAGTTGAGCATCATCGCGAGCTCGATCGCGATGGCGAGCGCTTCCTGATTGACCGGGAAGGGTGGCGTGTCGTCCATTTCATAGGTGCACACGGTATCATAATGTAATTCATAATGGACTTCTTTTTTGGTCTTGAACTCCATGAGCGCCGTACCGTCGTACTCACCGAGCTCAGATAAAGTTGGCCGCATGTGCCGGATGATCGTAGCATCGGCCGGGTCGTTGCGCAATCCGACCGGACAACGGCAGAATAGTTTCTTGCGCGTGTCAAGCTGGTAATGAATCTCGAGCCCGCATCTGAGGCCTAGCGACTCGTAGTCAAGGGGGGTCTTCACAAAGGCAATTATCCCCGAAATCCCTCCAAAGTCAACCCCGGGGACAGGCATAAACTTCTAAACTTCTGCCGCCAGCTGGGTTGCTTTCCTCTCCATTATCTGTTTTATTTCGTTGAAATCTATCTTTTCATCACCGTCATCGAAGCGATTGTGATTCTGTCACAATCGCTGCCAGACGTTTTTGTCGAGTGATCTATACTGGATCGCCTCGGCGATGTGCGGCGTCTTGATGTCTTCAATACCTTCAAGATCGGCGATGGTCCGGGCGACCTTTAGCACCTTATCATAGGCACGCGCCGAGAGACCGAAACGCTCGATCGCGATCTTGAGCAGGGACTGCGCCTCCTCATCGATCGCGCAGTGCCGGCGGATGTCTTTACTGCCCTGGTGGGCATTGCAGTAGATCTTCTTCTTGCCCTTGTACCGCGCAAGCTGGGTCTCGCGCGCGCGGATGTCGAGCGACGACTCGGCCGCGGCGGTCGATTTGAGCTCGTCGTATTTCAAGGCCGGCACTTCGATATGGATATCGATCCGGTCGAGCAGTGGTCCGGAGATCTTGGCGTGATAGCGTTGGATCGCGGCCGGCGTGCACCGGCATTCATGGTAGGGATCCGTGAAATAACCGCAGGGACATGGATTCATGGCCGCGGCGAGCATGAACCGCGCCGGATAGGTCAGCGTGATCTTAGCCCGGCCAATCGTGACGTGACCGTCTTCAATGGGCTGGCGTAGGACCTCAAGCACGTTCTTGTGGAACTCGGGCAGCTCGTCGAGGAAGAGCACGCCGTTGTGCGCGAGCGAAACCTCGCCCGGCCTGGGCACATGGCCGCCGCCGATAATCCCGGCGTCCGAGATCGTGTGATGGGGCGCACGGAACGGCCTGGTACCGAGCAGCGGATCGCCGGCCGGCAGCACGCCGGCCACGGAATGGATCTTCGTCGTCTCCAACGCCTCTTCGAGCGTCATGCGCGGCAGGATTGTCACCATGCGGCGCGCAAGCATGGTCTTACCCGTGCCCGGCGGCCCGATCATCAGGATGTTGTAGACAACAAACAGGCAACAAAGTGTTGAGCGTGCCGTTCAAAATCAGGCAGTCAATAGGCTAGAGCGACGGACTTCGAATCCGAATATACTACACTTTGAAATCGATGAGATTACGGTGCATCAACGCTCATTCGTTTTATCAGGCGGGACGTACTTACATAGCAGCGTGCGCCATTCTTGAAGATAATTCCTGATGTATTCAATTTGGTTTTTGACTTCACATAGATCGTCATCGGTAATCGCCGAAGCAATTAAGGAATTGATTTTGACTGTTACGGTTTCTATTTGAATTAGTGGCTGGTCTATTGAGATCTTGTTACTGATTTCGACCAACAGAGAAACATCTTGTGGTAGAATTTTCTTTGAATCAACCGTTTGTGTCAATGTTGCCAATAGGTCACGTAGTTCAGAGTAAATGCTGCGCATATTTGTGACTTCCATTCGCAGACAATTGATGGTCGCCGTTCTTTTTTCTGCGAGGTTTCCAGAGATTTTCTTTTCTTTAGCAATTCTATTGAATTTGATTCGATAAGGCCAGAGTTGCATATATACGACGATTTTGTCCAAAATGGATGGCATTCTTGCCACTAATTCTCTTGGGTCCCAACCTCTCAACTCACAAGAAATCACCATGGCCTTTCTGATAGTATCAGGTGTCACATATCCAATCCTAATTGTATGCTCCGTAGAGTATGAATCTGTATCCCAAATGATTGGTTGGTATCCAGAAATCAGCAAATGTCCCAATCCCAAGTAAGCCGCAGTAAGATCTGCAGTAATTTCGTTGTCCAAACGCTTTGATTCTCCAACATTATGAAAACACAGGTAATTATGTGTGCATTCGTGAGCAAGAATAGCGACAATGTGTTTGAGGCCGTATTTAGGTTTCTTAACTAATATAATCTCGTTATGATCAAATCCTCTGGTTTGATACAAGCCGGTTGGAGAAGTACCACATCCTGCGTCAGCATACACATCTCCACCGGGTGAGACAGACCACCCCTTGTCTTCAAATGTCTCGTGAAGAGTTATTCGTACACTCTGCAAAAGACCCAAGTAATGACCAATGTGGTCAGAAATTTCCTGAAGAGATTGCTGAGAATAGTTGCTCTCTTGTACAGCTTTCGTGAATCTTTCAGGTAGTGAATAGAGGTCGGCCACAGCGGTTGGTCGAGACGGCAGCCTTTTCTTTATAGATAGAATTCTTTCACGAATTTCGGGAGCAAAGAGATGCTTTTGCATATCAAGAACAGCTA
Organism: Caldifarciminota bacterium; assembly: GCA_014859085.1. Classification (GTDB taxonomy): domain Bacteria; phylum Hydrothermota; class Tepidihabitantia; order SM23-42; family SM23-42; genus SM23-42. Next base: position 441 of record JACUUY010000070.1, on the reverse strand, counting down.
CCCATATATTGGCGCTCTGCTACGTGATCAGTCACTAGAGTCCTAATCTCATCATCGGTGATATCATTGGTTGACTTACCATTGAAGATCATTTTTCTCGACTCCTCATAGATATACTAAGAATACAAGGTGCTGCAGCGCAAATCATTTAGTTCCCCTATAGCTTTCAGTTTACAATCATTATAGACCCAAAGGAAGGTCTGTCAATGCAGAAAATGCATGTGCCAGCTGTTTGTGTTGACTAAGTATGGATATCCTAATCACTCTGCTATCTTCATGTGGTGTGTAATGGGGTCAGACCTGGAAACTAGAAACTGTCTGTACGGCAGAAGTCGAGAAGCTGAGAGGGTAAGAAGGTAAGGCCGGAAGGACCAGAAGCAATGAAAGGCTGGATTCCCCGAGCCCCCCTGCGGCGGATATCTCGATACTCTCGACATTTTC
>JACUUY010000069.1 GCA_014859085.1 Caldifarciminota bacterium | reverse complement strand
AATACTTGACTTTTCGTGCCTGTTATGTAGAATAGCAGAAGAAAAAGGAGAAGGTATGCCAAATCTGAGACGGTTGTGGGCCATTATTTTTTTGTTTGTTATCGGATGTTCCTATGAAAACAAGACCCTCCTGACGGTCGGGGACAGCAAGTACACGGTGGCGGATTTCAAAGAGGTGGTTCAATTCACACCCGCCGTGGATTCCGCAACGCGGATGAGAAGGGTCGAGGATTTCGTCGATCAGATGTGCGTGGTTGAGGAGGCCAGGGCGGCGGGTTACGAGAACGATCAGGTCGTGCGGGCGGCTTATGAAACAAACCGCCGCGATATCGTATGGCGCTCGTATTATGGCGATGTTGTCCTTGGCAAGGTCAAGGTAAAGGATTCAGAGGTCCGCGGTCTTTACAACAAGATCGTTGACCAGTATCATCTTGCCCAGATCGTGGTCGATGAGGAATCTCTCGCCACGTACCTGACTGCGGAGTTGAAGAAGGGTACGCCCTTCGAGGATCTGTTGGCATATTCGCTCGATACGATGTCCGAGAACGGGGACATCGGCACCTTTTCAGTCATCTCGATCCCGCCCGAGATAATGACGCCGCTCAAGAAGGTGAGGAGAGGTGGAGTGACGGATGCGATCAAGTTCGGTGAATTCTACATGATATTCAAGGTCATTGAACACAGTATAGCCGAGACGCCCACTTTCGAAGAGATAAAGGACAATATCAAGAGTAATTTGTGGCAGGAAAGGGCGGCCGCCGAGGCCGAAACGTATGTTGAGGATGTCTTGAAACGGGCGAAGGTCGAGTACAACCCGCAAGGCCTGGAGATACTTGCCAAACCCGAGTCGCTTGTTACCCAGGATGACCTCAGCACGTGGGTCGTGAAGAAGTACGATACTTCGTATGTCTATGTACGTTCGGTGATCGATGCGGTTCGACACCTGTCCCGCGGTGCAAGGATCGATCCGAAGCGCCTGATCGAGCAGGAACTGATCCCTGACCTGATCTACGATGAGGCGGTGAAGAATTACCATGACCGGCGCATAACGATAAAGAGGAAGATCGATAATGCCTATACCTTATTGCTGTATCAAAAATTCTATTCGGACCATGTTACCGGTGCGGTGACCGTCGATTCGGCCGAGGTCCGGGAATATTTCAGACTGTACGGTGATGAATTCAAGGATACGGATATGTCAAAAGTCCACCCGGCAATAACGGCGCGGCTGAGAGACGCCAAGGTGGACAGTATGCGGAGCGGCCTCTTCGAGATGCTCCGCGCCAAGTACGGGCCGGTGGTCAACCAGGGCGTGTTGGCCGGGCTCTTGAGGGAGGAAAAGTGAAGATCATCAGCAGCCTGTTCGTTCTTCTGTTGCTTTTGAATTGCGCGGATCAGGATAAAGATGTAATCGTGACCGTTGATGGGTCCAAGCTGACCAAAAATGAATTCGAGCAGTACGTGCCCGGGGCTGATTACCAGCGGATCGGCGAGGACCGGATAAATGCTTTCCTTGAAGATTGGGTTCAGCAGGAGGTCCTCTACTTGCAGGCGAAGCGATTGGGTATCGACAAGGAAGATTCGGTCAGCTTCGTGCTTGACCAGTACGCCAAGAATTTCCTGGCCATGGAATTGGTGCGTCGCGAGTTCGGTACCACGACGGTGACCGAGATGGAAATACGCGACTACTTTGCGGAACACAAGGAAGAATTCCTCTACGCGGTCAAATTGGGCCAGATCGTCTTGCCGACACGCGAGCTTGCGATGCGTACATCGGAAGAGATCAAGGCGGGAGCAGATTTTTTCAAACTCGCGCGCGAGCGTTCCTTGACCCGGTACCAGGACCCGGAGAATCCCAGGATCATAACCGATTACCTGCCGCGAGGGGTCATTGCCGATTTTGCGATCGAGGAGAAAGTGTTCCAGTTGAAGACGGGTGATGTTTCTGAAGTGATACCTTACGTGCAGGGTACGTATCTTATCGTCAAGGTGATCGATAAGAAGAAAATAAAGGCCCAGGCGGAGTTGACCGAAGAGATCAAGGGCCAGATCTATAACTATTTGCTGGCCGCCAAGTACCAGGATTTCCTGAAGGCTTATGTTGACAGCCTGAGGAATAACTACAAGGTTATGATCGATATATCCCCGCTGCAGAAATGATCGGTTTGCAGCAACGCGCGCGAGCAGGATCATGATGTTAATGCTCGTCTTTCTGACCGCCACCTTCGCAGACCACGTCGCGGCCTACGTGGACAACGAGGTGGTCCTGCTCAGCGAGGTTATGGAGAACGTGAGCATTCTGGCCAATGACCCGGGCGCGCGGAGAATGTTCGCAACCGATGATGAAATGAAGGAGTACGTGCTCGATCAGCTCATCTCCAGTAGATTGCTGCTGATCGAAGCCGCCCAGGAATCGATTTTTGTGACCGATGATGAGATCGCGCCGCTGGTGAACCAGAACATCGAAAATCTCAAGAGCAACTTCCCCTCCGAGGCGAACTTCTTCAGTTATCTGGAAGAGCAGGGCATTAACCTCGAGGAATTGAAGGAGTACTACCACGAGAACCTCAAATCACGGATTATAATGGAGCGCTTGATCTCGAAGAAGTTTGCCGCGAGGATCATGATATCGCCGATCGCGGTCAAGCATTTCTATGACGAGAACAAGGATAGCATCGCGATCCTGCCCGGTCGGGTGAAACTGGCGCACATGCTGCTTCCGATCGTGCCGGGCCAGGACGAGTTGATGAAGGGTTTTGAGCGGGCATCTGATGTCTACCGGCTGCTCATGACCGGCGGCGATTTCGGCGTGATCGCCGAGGAGTTCTCAGAAGACGAGAATTCCCGGCGCAAGGGCGGCATGCTGGGCCGGATAAGGAGAGGGGAGACGATCGAGGATTTTGAGGCTATTGTCTTCACGCTCAAACCGGGCGCGATATCGCAGCCATTTGCCACGAGGCTGGGTTATCACATAGTCGAGGTGCTGAATAAGGGGCCGGACTGGGTGCTGCTCCGGCAGATCCTCATCAAGGTCAACATCACGCAACAGGATACGCTGCGGACCTGGAATCTCGCACAGAAGCTCAAGGAACTGGTCGATGCAGGCGCGGACTTCGACAGCCTTGCCCCGATCCACTCGCGGGATCCCAGTATCGATCTCGGTGAATTCGAGATTGAGCGGCTGACGCCGCCCTTTGACCAGGTTGTGAAGCAGATGGCTGAGGGCGAAATCAGCGAGCCGGTACTGACCCCCTACGGTTATCATCTCCTGTATGTCAGGGAGAAAGTGGCCGAGCGTATCTTGAGTTTTGAAGAACTCCGCGACCAGATAATGCAGTATCTGCACCAGCAGGAGATACAGAAGAAATACGACGAATTGATCGCGGAACTGAGAACGAAGATCTTCGTTAAGATATTCGACCTGTCCGGCAACTGAAGCAGAACAAAAGATCTGTCCACTCTACCCCCTCCCCGGTAGCCATTCGGCAGCAACCATTGTGAACCCCCTGCGGCAGGAAATCCCCGGCCGAACACGGCACGCGCGCAAACCATCGCCGGCTGGACGCCGAAGTTGACACGAGTGTATTGACAGATAAGATTGCATGATGAAGAAGCTCGAAGAATATATCAGGAAGAGCCGCCCGATCCAGGAGATATCGCGTCTGAGCGAGGGCCGGGGTTTGTACATCGTCGGGGGAACGGTGCGCGACCTTCTGATGGGCATCGGGCCACAGGACTACGATTTCTCGGTCACCGGTTCGGGTATCGAATTCGCGCGGCACGTCGCCCGGAAGATACATGGTGCCCTCGTCGTCCTCGATGAGCAGGCGGACGAGGCACGCGTCGTGAAGGACGGCGTGATCTACGACTTCATCGGCCTGCAGGAAGGGGGTGTTGTGCCTGACCTTCTGCGGCGTGATTTTACAGTGAATGCGATGGCGATGAGCCTTGAGGACTATGGTTTCCTCGATCCGTGCAACGGTATCCGCGACCTGAAGAAAGGCATTGTCCGGCCCACCAGCCCCGGAGCCCTGATCGCCGATCCATTGCGGATACTGCGGGGATTCAGGTTTGTGCTCGATCTGGGTTTCAAACTGCACCGGGATTTTGGACGGCTGGCCAGGAATATCGGACTCCAGGATGTCGCCGCGGAACGGATCGGAGCCGAGTTGATGCAGATCGTCTCGCACGCGCGTACGTTCGACGTCATTCTGAAGATGAACGAGTTAGGGATATTCGAACAGATCTTTCCTGAGGCGATCAAGCTTATCAAGGATCTCGACCTGTGGATTCATTCGCTCAACACCTACGACGCGGTAGAACGCCTGATCGAGGAAGGTTTCTTTAGGCGGATCGAACCCGAATATTCGCAATATTTCTCCGAACCCAACCGCGCCGCGCTCTGCAAGCTCGCCGGGTTGTTCCATGATGTAGCCAAGCCGGACACGTTGCTCATAAAAGAAGGTGAAGTACATTTCTATGGTCACGATTCGATCGGCGCCAGGATGATCGGGAAGGTTGCCCACCAGCGGTTGAGACTATCGCGGTATGATGCCGATGTCCTGAAAAAACTGGTCAAAGAGCATATGCGGTTGCATCTGCTGGCAACCAACCCCGAGCTGACCGACCGCGCCATCCGCAGGTTCTTCCGCCACCTGGGAGTGGATTGGTTCGGCGCGATGATAATTGCTTGGGCCGACGGCTATGCTACGGGAGGCAAGACCAGACATCTGGAACGGGCATTCATGAGGATGATCGATCTCTACCGCGCCGATGCGGCAAAACCCAAGGTGGAGCGGTTGGTCAACGGTAATGATCTCATCGGTCTGGGCATGGAGCCGGGGCCTGCTTTCAAGATAATCCTGCAGGAACTCCTTGATCTGCAGCTGGAAGGTCAGGTGAAGGACAAGGCTGAGGCGCTCGAGGTGGCACAGAGGATCGCCGGAAGAATTGCGGCGGATCAGGCGGCGGAGTGAATAGCTTCTGGCCTGCGCATCCAATCATTTGACAGCAGCCGGACATTCTATATAATGATTACTATTATGAGATCAACGACGATTATTGGCTTGCGCTTCAAAGGCAAGGTGGCGATCGGGTGTGATGGCCAGGTGACCACGGGGGAGACGGTAATGAAGCACACGGCGCGCAAAATAAGAAAGATCTACAACGACCGGATCCTTGCTGGATTTGCCGGGTCGACGGCCGATGCCCTCACGCTCTTCGAGCGCTTCGAATCGAAGCTTGAAGAGTTCCGGGGGAATCTGGCACGCAGTGCGATCGAGTTAGCCAAAGACTGGCGGCAGGACAAAGTCCTGCGCCGGCTCGAGGCGATGCTCGCGGTGCTCGACGGGGAACACTCTTATGTCTTGTCCGGGGCCGGCGATGTTATCGAACCGGATGACGGCATCGTGGCCATCGGTTCGGGCGGACCGTACGCGTTGGCTGCATGCCGCGGTCTGGTCAAATACTCAGATCTCACCGCCCGGGAAATAGTTGAGGAGTCTATCAGGATTACGGCCTCGATCTGCATCTACACGAATGCCGAGATCCACATCGAAGAACTCGAGTAACCGGCCGCGGTTCTGGTTCTGAGCGCGGCTCGGGCGTCAGTCTTTGAGTATTACATTCCGAAGCTTGCGCAGTGCCTTCTCATGTATCTGCCGCACGCGTTCGCGCGTGATGTTCATTATCCTGCTTATTTCGGCCAGGGTATGAGGTTCATATTCACCGAGCCCGAACTTCCGCTCCAGGATCTCCCGTTCTCTTGCTTCAAGCCGGCCCAGCGCCTTCTGCACTTTTTCTTTCTCTATCTTCTGCTTGAAGATCTCATCGGGCGGCGGCGAGATAAGGTTATCCGACCCCTGGATATCGAGACGGACTGACTCGATATAGGGATTTTCCGAATCGTTAAAGGCTTCATCCAATGAATAGGGAGGGATGAGTTCGCTGAGAGCGAGGTCTACGGCGCTGCTTTCGACCTTGAGGATCTTCGCGAGTTCGTCGACCGTGGGTTCTTGACCTTTGCGCTGGATGAATTTCTTGATCTCGTTCTGAACGCGCCGGGCAAGATGGCTTTTTCGGAAGATTCCCTTCTGGGCACTGATCGCTTCGTAGATCGTTCGTTTGATCCACCAGACCGAATACGTGTTGAACCGATAACCTTTTCGCTCGTCGAATTTGTCGGCCGCGTGTACCAATCCCTCATTGCCCGCATTTATTAGTTCCGGGAGCGTCATTTTCTCCCCCAGGAACCGTTTGGCGATATATACGACGATCCTGAAGTTTGCACAGATTATTCTCTTCCTGGCTTCGGTATCATTCTGTTCCCGCGCTTTCTTGGCCAGCGCGAATTCTTCTTCTCTGGTGAGTATCTCGTACCGACTTATCTCCTCGAGATACTGCTTCAATCCCCGGTCGCCGGCAACCCTGAACATGCTAGCAGGCTCCGGTCTTCGGTCTTGTGCGCCGCATGGGGAGGATCAGCGCTAAGGGGTGACCGCAATATAGAGTTTGCGTTCGCCGCGCTGGATCTGGAAGATCGTCGGCTTTCCCCCGGGCAAGCCCGCGATGGCCTTGCGGTAGTCGGAGATCCCGGCGATGCTCTTACCGCCAACACCCACTACCACATCGCCGATCGAGAATCCCGCCCGGTCAGCCGGCGTGTTCGGTTTGATGTCGATGATAACGACGCCGGTATTCATCCTTGGCTCATAACGCTCAGCGAGAGGATCGGATACGTCTACGACACGCAGGCCCAGTTCGTACTTTGCTTCGGGCAACTCGGCCGCGGCGCTCGACGCTTCAGGCATTTCGCCGATCGTTACCCTCAGCTCCCTCGCCTTGCCGTCGCGCACGAATTTAACGTTTACGATCTTGCCGACGCTGGTCAAAGCGACCATGATCCTGAAGGAGGCAACGTCCTTGACCTCTTTTCCGTCGAACTCCGTTATCACGTCACCGGCTTTGATACCGGCACGGCTCGCCGGTGAGTTATCGCCGACTTCGCTTATCAGCACACCGTCCGCCGAGGAAAGGCGCATTGCCTCGCGCAGGTCATCGGTTATCTCTTGCATGTAGACGCCGAGGTAGCCGCGGGTAACCCGGCCCTTGGATTTGAGTTCATCAATGATCGATTTCGCGAGGCTTGCCGGGATCGCGAATCCGATGCCGACATTACCGCCGCTCGGCGAGGTGATCGCCGTGTTCACGCCGATAACATCACCGTTTATGTTGACCAGAGGTCCGCCCGAATTCCCCGGGTTGATCGCCGCATCGGTCTGCAGGAAACTCTGGAAATCCGGTCCCTCGGGCAGAGCAATGCCGGCCCGGCCTTTTGCCGATATGACACCGACCGTGACCGTTCCTTCAAGATGGAAAGGGTTGCCGACCGCGATGGCCCAGTCACCGACCTTTACCTTGTCTGAATCGCCGAATCTCAGCCAGGGGAGTTTTTCTTCATTATCGATCTTGAGCAGTGCAATGTCGGTGCGCGGGTCAGTGCCGATCACCTGGACCTTATCGCCTTTGAATTCCTTTTTATTCGTCAACCTCACGACGATGTCTGAAGCGTCCTTTATGACGTGGTAATTGGTCACCAGATAGCCGTCCTCGGACACAATGAACCCCGACCCGAGGGTCTGGGTCTTCTGCTCGGAACGCGGGCCGCCCCGGAAGAAGTCCTTGAAGAAATCGTTCCATGGACCCTCGAAACGCCATTCAAAACCGGGGAACGTGCGGGTCACCGTTCTTTCGGCCGATATGTTGGCCACGGCGGGGCTGACTTTGTCGGCGACACGCGTGAATGGACTTTCTCCCCGTTCATTGACCAGGGACACTGAAATATACTGTTCGGCACTCGCCTCGCCGCGATTTGCCAGGTTCGGCATGCTTGCCGTTATTATAATGCCGAACAGAAAAGCAAATACAGCCGCGGCACCGGCGATTATCCCCGCGTTGCGGAGCGAAATGTTCCTACCCACTTGACCTCCTTATGATTGTATGTTCCAACATGGTCACTTGAAGATCCTTTTCTGTTACGGGTACGGGGATCGCATCATTTCGTCGGCTCCTCTTCCTTGCCTATGTTCGCGTATTCGGCATTCCTTTTCTTGAGTCTATTATCGAGCTTCTTTATTCTCTGGACCGCGCTCTTTATGGATTTGGCGGTCTGCCAGTTATCCTTCTTCTTGAGGTAGACCGATTCGTAGACCCGGCTGCCCAGTTCAGTGAAGCTGTCCCTCAATTTCCGCTTCAGATCGAAGATCTCCAGCTTAAGACTGCCTTTTTTCGTCAAATCCCCGGCTTCTTTGCCTACTACCTTCGAGGCATCATCGAGCCATTTAATTAGATCATCCCATATATTGGTCATTATTCCTCCATTGAGTTAGACATCGCCACGCTGCTGCCGGTTTACCATGGGTCATTGTTGTTGTCAAGACTGCCTGCGTGAATACGGGCTATGTTTCGCGGATCTCTCGTTCTTTGTCTCGCTGTACCTCATCGACTTTCTTTATGTACTGGTCAGTAGCGCTCTGGATGTCCGCCTGCGCCTTGAAGGAAGCATCCTCGGATATTTCTTTCTCCTTCTCCAGCTTCTTGATCTCGTTGTTCGCGTCGCGCCGGATGTTCCGAATCGCCACTTTCGCCTCCTCGGCCATTCTGAGGGTCAACTTGATGAGCTCCTCGCGCCGTTCCGTGGTCAGGGGCGGTACCGCCAGGCGGATCACATTTCCGTCGTTGCTTGGCGTGAGGCCGATCGCCGACTTGAAGATCGCTTTCTCGACGCTGGACAGGGCCGTCTTGTCCCAGGGCTGGATGATGATCAGGCGGGGTTCAGGTATGCTTATTGTCGCCATCTGGTTCAGGGGCAGATGGCTGCCGTAGTACTCGACCTTGATGCTCTCCAGCAGGGCGGGTGAGGCGCGGCCGGTTCGCAGTTTCGAGAGTTCCTGCGCCAGCAGAGAGAGCGATTTTTTCATCTTTGCATCCGTATGATTCTTGATATCTTCGATCATTTCATCCTCCACTAATGATTGTTCCGACCGTCTTGCCCTGCAATATGTCGGACAACCTTGCCTGCATGAAGCCATAAACGCAGATCGGGATCCGTGCTTCGCGGCAGATATTGAATGCTGCAAGATCCATGATCTTCAATCGCTTTTCGATGCTTTGATCATAAGTCAATTTCCTGAAGAAGGTCGCCTGCTTGTTCCGATTGGGGTCAGATGAATAGACACCAGCTACTTTCGTGCCTTTGACCAGCAGGTCGGCGCCGAATTCAGCGGCCCGGAGCGCGGCTGCGGTGTCGGTGGTAAAAAGGGGATTGCCCGTGCCGCCGGCAAATATCACCGTGCCACAGGAATCATAGAATTCGAGATCGGTAAATTTGTTGTAGGCGCTGGCAATGCCCCCCACGGCGAGCGCGCTGCTCAACTTGACGCGTTGGTTTCTCTTCTTCAATGCCGAATAGAGTACGATGCCGTTGATCACGGTGCCGATCATGCCGCAGATGTCGGCGTCTATCTTGTCCATGCAGTCGGTGTCGCGTCCGCGCATGATATTGCCGCCGCCGACCACGACGCCGACCGCGACGCCGAGCCTTCTCGCTTGAATGATCTGATCGATAGTGTACTCGATCGTTGATTCGTTGAGGGTCTTACCCTTGCTTCCGAAAAATTCTCCGGATAACTTAAGAATGATCCTGTGGTATCTGATACGACCTGTTTTTTGCTTCATTCACCGAGGCGAAAACGCACGAATCGCCTCACGATGATATTCTCACCGAATTTGGCTATCTGTTCCTTCAGATAATCGCCGACCGTCTTCTCGGGAATCTTGACAAAGGGTTGTTCGAGCAGGCACACGTCAGAGTAGAATTTTTCTAGCTTGCCGTCGACGATCTTCTCGACTATCTCCGGTTTCTTCTTCACATCCTGGACCATGCTCCGGTATATCTCTTTCTCCCGTTCAACGACGTCGGGAGGAAGCTCCTCTCGTGTCACGACCATGGGCTCGCTGGCCGCGATCTGCAGGGCGATATCGCGTACAAACCTCCGGAACTCGGTATTGCGGGCAACGAAGTCGGTCTCGCAATTGACCTCGACAAGTACCCCAAGCCGGTCGCCTGGATGGATATAGGCATCAACGATGCCTTCCTTGGTGACGCGTCCGACTTTCTTCGCGGCGAGGGCAAGGCCTTTTTTTCTGAGTGATTCGACCGCCTTTTCGACGTCGCCCTCGGTTTCGGTAAGTGCCTTCTGACAATCAACGATCCCGGCGCCGGTTCTTTCTCTAAGTTCCCTGAGCTTCTCCCGATCCATAGTTCTCCTTCTCTTCTGCTTCGAACCCCTTTCTGCCTTCGGCAACGGCGTTGGCGACCGTCTTGGTGACGAGAGCGATCGACCGGATCGAATCATCGTTGGCGGGTATTGGATAGTTGATGCTCGTGGGGTCGACGTTCGTGTCGACGATCGCGGCGACCGGGATATTGACCCGGATCGCCTCCTGCAATGCGGTCTCATCTTTCTTGATGTCAACGAGGAATACTATGCCCGGCAGCCGGTCCATCTCCTTGATGCCTTCAAAATACTTGTGTAGTTTCTGATATTCCCGCTCGGCCCGGGACTGTTCCTTCTTTGAAGCCAGTGTCCAGCGGCCGTCTTCCTTCATCTGCTCAAATTCCCTGAGTCTTAATATACGCTGACTGAGCACGTTGAAATTGGTGAGCAACCCGCCCAGCCACCGCTCAGTTACGTAGAATATATGCGCTTTTGTTGCTTCTTCTTTAATGATATCCTTAGCCTGTTTCTTAGTTCCGACAAAGAGAATCCCCTTGCCTTCTTCGGCAACGCGGACTATCGCCTCGTAGGCGCGTTTGAGCCCTTCCTGGGTCTGCTGCAGGTCGATGATGTGAATGCCGTTTCTCTTGCCGAAGATGTATTTTGCCATCTTCGGGTTCCATCGTTTGGTACGGTGGCCGAAATGGCAGCCTGAACTGACCAATCTCTCGAATGTGATTTGTTCCAAAGTGCCTCCTTATCGCTTAGAGAACTGGAATCTCTTGCGGCGTTTGGCCAGACCGTACTTGCAGCGTTCTTTCTTCCGCGGATCGCGTTTCAACAATCCGGCACTCTTGAGTGTCGGCCTGAGTTCGGGATTGAATTTAACCAGCGCCCGGGCGATACCATGACACATCGCCCCGGCTTGCCCCGAAATGCCGCCGCCCGATATTCTTGCCTTGATGTCGACGTTTCCCTGGACACCGGCCGTGATCAGGGGAAGGTGAACAAGATCCACCAGGTCCTGGCGGCCAAAGTATTTCAGAGGCTCGCGATTATTAACCTTGATGACGCCGCTGCCTGTAGACAGCATGATCTTTGCCGTTGCCGTTTTCCTCGATCCGGTTAATATCTCCGGCATTTAGTATCCTCCTTAGAATTCGATCTCTTTGGGCGACTGCGCCGAATGAGGATGGCTTGCATCCGTGTAGATCTTCAGGCGTTTGAGCCGCCGCGCTCGCAATCTGTTCTTTGGCAACATACCGCTGATTGCGTGGTAAATGACGCGTTCAGGGTGTTTTTCAAGCATCAATTCCAAATTGATCTTCTTCAGGCCGCCGGGATACATCGAGTGCGAATAGTACATCTTATCCTTCATCTTCTTTCCGGTGACCCGGAATTTGTCGGCATTGACGACCACGACAAAGTCCCCGCTGTCGATGTGGGGCGTGTATTGTGGTCTGTGCTTGCCGATGAGAACCCGCGCGATCCTCGAAGCCAGCCGGCCGAGAACCTTGCCCGTCGCGTCGACCACATACCAGTCGCGCTTGACGTCAGATGCCTTCAGAACTTTTGTTTTCATTAGCTACTATTATATACAATTTTTGCGCAGTGTCAATGGTAAATTAGGCAGTTGTCATTTAAGAATTAAACATGCACCGTTTTTGATGGATTTAAAGTTTAAACATGCACACCCTTAAGTGGCTATAATTTGGGCTTAAAGAAAGGAGTTCAGGTTATGGC
>JACUUY010000068.1 GCA_014859085.1 Caldifarciminota bacterium | reverse complement strand
ATATTTTCTAACAAAGACTTTATTACTCATTCCTCCAAGAGCATATTCCACAAAAACTTGACTGCGTCCAGATTCAGTGCATAAAATAATGCCAATTGGATGATTTTCGTTGGTCAACATTTCTCTATCTTTGATATAGTTCAAATAGAAATTCATCTGTCCAACGTCCCTGTGGTCAAGTTTCCCTACTTTTAAATCAATCAACACCAGACAGTGAAGAATACGATGATAGAACACTAAATCAATATAGTAGTGTTCATTATCAATTGTAATCCTTTTCTGACGGGCGACAAATGTAAAACCCTTTCCAAGTTCGAGAATGAAATCTTGAAGGTGTTCAATAAGTTTTTCCTCTAATTCTGATTCCGAATAATAATGTTTTTGAGGCAATCCTAAAAATTCCAATACATAAGGGTTTTTTATGGCATCTTCGGGTTTTTCAATTAATTGACCTCTTAGGGCAAGTTGTTTAACCTTATCTTTGTCTTTACTTAAAGCAAGTCGTTCGAATAATAGAGAATCAATCTGTCGTTCAAGTTCCCGTGTTGACCAATTGTTCCTTGCCGCCTCTAACTCATAAAATTGCCTAGCTCTTTCGTTTTCGATCCGCATCAAAATCCTGAAGTGAGTCCACGATAATTCTCTACGCAGTGCGTAGAGTTTTTCATTTTGCTTAGCTTCTCTACCCGACGCGTAGAGTTTTGTATAAGTTTGATAGAATTGGCGCATGTTCCAAAGATTGGAAGCAGTAAAACCTTTGCCAAAACGTTTTATAAGATCTCTTGATAATCGCTTTATGAGTTCTTCGCCATAGCCTGCTCTTTTTTTACCTTTTTGTTCTTCCCTAATAATAAGCCTTCCAATTTCCCAATGAGTTTGAGTTATGATTGTGTTTATCTGCCTTACCGTCTTCTTCCGTGCTTCTTCGATTAATAGCGATACTCTTTTTAATAAAGTTGAATAATCATCTTTGACTATTTTGCGCATACTTTTACCCCTTTAGAAACGCCTATCTGGAGAATAATAATCTCATTGGTAAAATTTTTTACCACATGGTAAATATTTTTACCAATGTCAAGTGCACAATTTTGTTCCATTGCTTTTTGTCGGTTTCTTCAAATTTCACCTCCCACTATGACTCTCTTCCTCCCTGTCAACAGATCATTCATTAGACCCTTTTTGATCCTCATAAATCTATCTCTACGATCTTCATACACATTCTTTCGCATATCCATTGCGTCAAGGATAGCAACGGTCCTTTCTTGCTCATTAAGCGTAGGGATTCCTATCTTGTTAAGATAAACTAACTCCCTATTGAGTCCCGGAACGCCAGTTGCCATATTTAGTCTGCATAGATTCAACATCATCATTTTATGGTATACCCATTTCAAATTGCAACGATTATCTACAATTCTTATATAATACGTGGTATCAATGGGCCAGAAGTCTTCATCAACCCAAGTGACCGCTCCAATTGAACCCTTTCTACCAACAACAATACCGGGGCCAGTAACAATGGCTTTGTTATTATATCCCACAATTCCATTGGATCCCAAAACAGGATATCTCCCTTCTATTCGTTCTCTTTGGGTTAACCCTTCACCATACTCCAATGACAATATGTTGTCTATTCTCACCACCTCCCAATCCTTCGGTATCCTTCCGATTTCGGTATCTTTGAATTTAGTATGCCCAATTCCTTTTGTAAGAAGTTCCTGCATCAATCCTTTTTTCAATTTTCCCGTCTTCTCAATCGCCTTATCCACCTGCTCAATCGCTTCATCCACAGTGCTGAGAATTTCAGCAATTTTGTGCTGTTCAGCGAGGGGAGGATAAGGAATTGTAAAATTAAGGAAATTCTTCTTGGGCAGATTTCTTAACCCAGTGGATGTCTGTTGAAGAGATTTCAGAAAGTGATAATAATGTTGTGAACTAAGTACATAAAATAGAAAATTTTGATCAATTGTTTGGGAACGGATTCTCAGCATGAAATTCGAAAATAAATATACCCTGTCATCATCAGGCTGTCGAAACAAAGCTGCCCTGCCAATTAAATCAGGTGAGCCACTCGACGCTACCAATAAAATATCACCATCATCTAGAGTGAATTTGTTAACTTTGTCTTCAGGGATTTTTCTAAAAGCTACGGTTGATAAGTCGATCTTACCATCACACGTTATCTCTGTAGACCTAATCACAGGATAAGAAATAAGATTAGGTAATGGATCGTCACCCCAAATTCCATTGTGAAATGAAGCAATTATATCTTCAAGTTTCACAACCTCCCAATTTTTCGGGATTGTATTAATTTCTGCTTGCAGTGCAGTATTTTTCATGCTAATGTTTCTTCTCTAATAGCCTCATTTGATATTCTTTTATCATATCTGCGGAAGGCTTCCATCCAAATCTTTCAAATATGTGCAAAAGCACGTCCCTTGCCAGTCTAGGAGCATCTTCTGCTACTTGCTTTTCAGAATATCGTCTTTCAAATGAGATTTCTGGAGCTGCTGTCTTGTAATGCTCTAAATACCGCATTCCAATACCATGTTCTGCGTACAAAATTCTACCTTCGGTATGCATTAGTTTAATCGACAAATCTACGCCATCTTTATAGATCCCTTGTTTGGTCAGACGAGAGAGGAATTCAAACACCTCGGTTATGAAGTAGATTGTTTCAGTAATTTTCAATATTCTATATTTATTGTTGTATTCAGCATATTCATGTTTTATGCCCTCTTCATACCAATCTTCACTAAGTGCTTTATAATGAATAAATTGTCCGCTTTGATACATCCGCCACAATTCTTTGAACTGCATCCAGTCGTCATAACCCACATAGTAATTATCGCCAGGTAATAAATCGGAACTCTCGTCTTTACGACGCGGGAAATGGGGGTAATCCCAACCTCGTAACTTGACTCCGTTTTGTTCAACAATTTGTTTACATCTCTCAAGTTGCCCTATCTTTATTTCAGAAGTTAATGGCCGAAACAGTATTCTCCAATATCCTTTAGTTTTTATTTTGTCAATTATACTATTACTCATAATCCCCCCAATTCATCATTAAACAATTTTTCGTCAATATTTTCGACTGAATAGCCAAATTCACGCGATCTCCTCATTAATTTCACTGTTGCTGACTCAATTATCTCCCGCATATCGTAAGAATTAGATACTGGTGCGCTTTCTGGCCTTCTATTTCGATTGCGAAAATAAATTACGCCGGCGTGAGTTTCACGTGAATTTCTTTTACAGATAATAGGAATATCTCGGAATTCTTTTACTGATACTACAATATACTGCAAGTTTAATCTATCGGTAGGGAAACTAACCTCAAAATCAACATAGGGATCAGCAAAACTATTCATTTGATCTTTCATAATATCTATATTGAACGTTCTCCTTTGCTCTGTAGTTGTCCCAGTTCGTTTATAACCGGTATCCGTTTCGTCAACGCCCATGACTAAATAACCCCCGTCTCGAACATTCGATAGCGCTAAAATATCTTTTGCGAACACATCGACATCCCAATTACAAGCACCTTTATAATCAAGTCGCTGTGTTTCTATACCACTTTCTAATAGACTTTCAAACTCTTCCAGTGTCATAGAAACCTCCCAAATATTGTTTCAAGTTGTACTCTCTTTATATTTACTAATGACATAATTAATGAAAGCAGAACTGGTGATCAACATATATCTCGCTTCGGATTCATCACAGCTTATTGGTTTGCCAGTACGCCCATGTCTTGCTTCATCACTTGTCCAATCGTAAAGTTCTTTGAAACCTCTTTTCATGGCTTCGTGTATTGGTAATTGTTCGATCAAAGCACTCAATGATTTTTCTTTGCCAGTTATTATCTTGGCAAGTG
This sequence comes from Caldifarciminota bacterium, assembly GCA_014859085.1. Taxonomy (GTDB): domain Bacteria; phylum Hydrothermota; class Tepidihabitantia; order SM23-42; family SM23-42; genus SM23-42. The sequence continues at coordinate 8,173 of JACUUY010000068.1, read as the reverse complement.
ATTCTACTGCACTTATTGATTCCTTGATTGAATTTGGATAGTCAGGATCGGGACGTTTGGAAAACAGCTCCAATGATTTTGATATATGAACCCGCGCAGGAGCGTATTTATCAGGAATGCTGAGGGCCTTTTCGATTTCTTTAATCTCCTCTTCAGAAGTGAGCGGAGCCACGATTCCACTTATTATTCTATAGGGTGCCCGATCTTCTTCTAAAACTCTATTAACACCATCCAAAACAAGTCGCATTGTGTCTTTGTCTTTAAAGTTGCTTGCGAAAAACTCAATAAAATCATATACTTCGTGCCATTCAAATTTTCCGAAAGCTTCTTTCATATAGTCACATAATACGCTCGGATTTTCATACCGTACATTCGACATATCTCCCTTGAGAAATCTTTCCCAAAATATGCGGATGAAATCAACAACTGTATCAGTCATCCTTTTCAAATGGCAAAGTGAATCTATATGCATGAAGATATGTGCGTCAAACACATTCCATATTCTTTTTCTCAAATAGTCAGGCATTTTCTCCCACAGCAATTTTTCATCAATTTTTTTATACCCGTGTCTTTCAGAGAAGAGCATAATCTACACCCTCACCTTATTCCTCTCCCGTCGAGGGAGAAGAAACAGTATGATATTGAGATTGCCACGGAACTGGACATCTGATAGTGTCTGCCATAATCGCTCCTTTCTTTTATCTTTTTCTTCCTGCTTTTTTTACTATACTCCCTGTTTCGCTCATAACGCCGATCCCTGTTCCTTCAGTTGCATTCAGAGCATTTTTAACATTAATTTTGTTAACCGCAATATATCTTGCCTTTGAAGAAGTCTGCACTTGATCTATCCCCTGTGATATTGAATTCTTTTTGGTTTCTACTTCGATAACTTTGTCCTTAATTACTATATCGATTCCTTTGTCTCTTTTGTACTCTGTCCCGAATTTCTTTGCTAATTTTTCAGCGATTGCATCATGTTTAGTTTTTGCCATATTTCACCTCCTAATAACATTCATGACTAAAGTCATGAATCACCAAATAACAATTTAATTGACAACCAGAACTAGCTAACATTATGCCCCTTTGGTGTCCCTTTATCATCGCTTTCGCCCCTTTGGCGTCTTTGACTCCTTCTATACAATCGCCAGAGTCGCTAACCAACATTATCGTTGTCGCCACCGTCATCATCGCCATCATAGTCGTTTACGCCACCACTATCATACCAACCACCACCAGCATTGTCGGCACGACTACCGCCATCACCGTCACCGCCAAAAAAGCCGCCGACACCACTGCCGCGACTGTCAGTATCATTGCGGTCCTTTCCTTCCAAGGTGAGGGTAACATTTTGAGACTGCCACGCTGCGCTCGCAATGACCCCGATTAGACATAGGATGTCTAACGGGGCAAGCAATAAGAAATTGACAACCAGAAAAATATTTCATCGTACATCCTTTTTGATTGAGATGTATTTTTGAAACCGACTTCGTGGTTTTTCTGGAATCGTTCTTTGAAGAAGGTTAGTTTTAAGAACGGGATTTAGGATGTTTTCGAGAAAAGTGGGTCTGTGTTTCAAACCAAGAAACTTCATAATTTCTTTTAAAGATTTTGGTTCTTTACAGAACTCTAGAGTTATAGCCCTGCGATCCATCATATTTACAACTTGTTCGGTGACTTGTTCGGTATCTTGTTCGGTGACTTGTTCGGTCACTTCTGGGGCGACTTGAGGGGTAACCGCTACAAACGGATGGCGAAGTATTAAAGTAAAGGTGTCGTTTCTTTCGTCATTAAGATATTCTGGCAGTGGATAGCCTTCGGTTTCAAGTGATTCAGTAATATCCTTCAATCCAGTGCCTTTTGCCTCTGCCCAACCAATGTCATAAAATACAGAAGCAATCAAAGGATTCCGCAATTCCGAGCCTGGATAATTAAAAAATTTAGGGTCTTTGAGAGAATAGCCAGGATTATAAAATTCGATGCGGTCATTATATATTCTAATTTGCGCAGGGCTTCGGTGAAAGTAGTTTTGGTGCATTAAAAGGTTCGTAAGCGATTCTCTTAAGGCATACCGATGCGCATTTTCCTCAACTCGGTCACCCCAATTATCCATATGGAAAGGGACCAAAAAGAATCGGTCAAGAAAGTCCCTAGTGAATGCACGAAGATTGAAAAGATTTCCAATTAGATCTTTCGAAAGAAATGGGTCTTTGTCTTTTCCCCATTCCGTCCCTTTGATTCTAATAATATCTAAGCGTAAAGCAGGAAAGTGCTTTTTTATTATCTCCTCCTCACCAAATAAGAGCAGACCTGCTATTGTTAACTTGTCGTTTTTGCTTATTAGAAGGTTATAGGATGCTAATAGTTCTTTGTCATTGTATTTCAGTTCTGGTGCATCGGGTTTTTTCAATTTTCTTAAATTCCGATAAGCTTCGATCGTACCTGGATCAACATCACTCATAGAACAATATTCAACAGGTTGAGCATCTGGAGCACCAGTGCGTTCTAAGTAAAAACGATGAATATCTGGATCAGTCAATCTCACATCTGACCCACCAATTCGTTTGAAACCGCCTTTGATTGGTCCTGCATCTTTCAGGTAAATAGGTTTTTGATATTTTGGCGCTTCTTTTACTTCGATCAGAATTACAGGTTTACCTTTATCATTTTCTATGGCCGTCATCACTATGGGACAAAAATTGAATTTCTCACTTACAAGAGAAGTAAAATCATTCTGCAATTTATCAGCATTATCAAGCCCAACCGGCATATATTTATCCTTTACTTTCTCATACCCCAACAAGATCAAACCATCGCCGCTGTTTGAGAATGCCGAAACTGTTTCCCAAATAGATTTTGCCAATCCACCCTTGCAGGACTTATACTCAATCTTTTCGCCTTCATACTGGTGTAGTTTATCGTGCAATTCTTTCATATTATTTCCTATTAACAAATTGACCTGAAATCACAAAAGTTGTAGACGCTTTTCAGTGATTCATCTGCCTGCTCGGCGAGATGAGCAGGTAATGCTTTAGGAAAGTTGTGCTGTTTAGGGATGGCTTTGGCTAATCTGTAAGCATCAGCCTTTATCTGATTCAACAACACATTTCGGCTCCAGCCAAGCTCTGTAGCAGATTTTAGATAGTACTCTCGTGCCTTGGCGTCCTTTACTTTCGTGAAGATCATAATATTATGGCCCCAGGGTATTTCTGCAACAGGTTGTTGCAGAATTGGTTTATTGTCATATTCGAGATACAAACAACGCATATACCAAAGGTTACGACTTGAGAATCCTTCAGTGTCTCTGAATTCCCGTTTTAGATCTTTTGCAAGCTTTTCAATAACGCTTTTCCCCCAACCATATTCCTTCTGGCGGCCTACGATCGTTTTCCCTATATCCCAATATAACTTGATCAATTCTTTGTTGACCTTGCGCGCAGCAGATATGCGTGCTGATAGGATTTTGGATTTCACTTCTTTCAGCAAGAGCATATAGTTTTCATCAAAAAAGGATATATCTTTTTTTGCCATGTTCACACCGTTATAAGCATTTCATCCTGCACTTTTTCTCATGCCATCCGCAGAGAAGAACCCATAAGCAAGTTCTCGACAAGCTCGAACAGTAATATGTTGAGATTGTTTTGTCATCCGCCAACCGGCGGATTTCTCGCAATGACCGAGGCATAATCGTGAAGTTAATCGTGGACATAATCGTGAAGGATTATGACAATTCATAATAAACACTCCTGCCTTTACCTTTCTGCCTCAATACTTTTGCTTTCAGTAACTTCTTAATCTCATCGAGAGCCGCGCGATTCGATATTTTGAATATTTTCTGCATATCACGGTTGGTGATTTTCCCGTGCAGGTTGATAAACTCCACAATCTGCATCTGACGCTCACTCAGGGCAATTTGACCACGTTTGGTCTTTCGCAGACGCTCGCTACTCAGGCGAATGACTCGTTCTTTCACTTCCTGGACACTTACATGTACTCCTTCAACAAAGTACTCCAGCCATTTTGTCAAATCCAGCGTAGTCTGATTAACGCTCTGTAGTGCTTTATAATATGCCGGTCTATCTGAATCGTAATAGTCATCAAGGCAGAAAAATTGCTTTGTGTCAAATCCCCTTGTGTGAAGAATCCATGACGCTAACACACGTCCTGTCCTGCCGTTGCCGTCCGCGAAAGGATGGATTCTCACGAATTCATAATGAGCAATGCCAGCTGCAATCATAGGGTCAAGTTCGTTAGCTTCTCTTAAGTTTAGCCATTCAGCCAGATTCTCAACCAACTGGGGAACATCTTCGTTTTTCGGCGGTCTGAAGAACACCTCTCCTGTCACACGGTTACCAACAACAACATATCGACTCCGGAATGCGCCACAGTCTTCAGGCCGTTCAAGCGTGTCTTTCGTAACTTGACGGTGCATTTTCAGAATATCCTTAACAGTCAGAGTGTTGCCAGCAATAATTCTGTCAATTTTTTTGAGAATCGAAAGGTAGTTCAATACTTCCCTTCTATCCTTGCGTGTTGCTGTTATTTTTCTTCCTTGTTCAAGTTTGCTAACTTGTTCCAGATTCAGTCTATTACCTTCAATATGGGTCGACGAATGGGCACTGCGGATGATTGCCTCACGGCGCAATTCAATCTCCCATTTCGGAATCAATGGTGAATTAAGAATAACCTCACGCGCTGCCGAAATTTTCGAGAGCAGGTTGACGATTTTGTTGGTATAGCGGAAGTTTGGTTCAAACATTGTATTTACACCCTCACCTTAGTCCTCTCCCATCGTGGGCAAGAAAATATATTGCTTCTCGACTTCGCTCGATGAGTAATATGCTTTGAGATTGCCTCGTCCGCAGAGACGGACTCGCAATGACAAAAGAAATTCTCGAATCACTTCGTTCACTAGAACGGTATTATTCTTCTTCATAACCCAATTCTCTCAGATAGCCATCCAATTTTTCTGTGATCTTTGCTAATTCGCGCTCAATTTTTTTCAATTCTCTTCTTTCTTTCGGAATGTCGATTTCTTCAATTTCTTCTTCCGGGAATACGTACAACGTGACATTGAGATTGAAATCGTTCTTTTCGATTTCACTGCGATCGATAATCCGTGAAAATCCTTTCGCTTCCGAGAAATCCCTGTATGCTTTCGCAATCTTGGTCTGGTGCGCTTCTCCCAAACGATTCAATTTGCGCACCTCAGGATGTTGTTCAAATTCCTGACTTGCATTAATAAATAGAACTTTGTCTTTTCTATCTTCAGGTTTATTTTTGTGAAAAACAAGAATTGCTCCAGGTGCACCGGTATTGTAGAATAATTTCTCCGGAAGCAGCAACACTGCTTCAAGTAGATCATCATTTATTACACCGATTCTGATTGCCTTTTCCCTGCCGCCTCTGAACAGACATCCATTATCAATTACTATACCTACCCGCCCGTCATCTCCGTTGACCGACGCAAGCATGTGCTGAATCCACGCCCAGTCCGCTGATTGTTTTGTGGGAAAACCATATCTGAATCGCTCATGCCAGAATTCACCTTTCTTAAGTACATTCTCATTGTAACCGTCCTGATTCCACGGCGGATTGGCAATACAGACATTGAATTGCTGCAATTTATCACCCTCTTTGAACTTGGGATACAGGAGAGTATCGCCCAAACTGATCCGCGCATTGCGTATGTCATGGATATACAGATTCATCTTGGCAAGTGCAAGCGTCTTGTAATTAGCCTCCTGACCCATAAGGAACAAACGATCCGCTTCTTTCTGATCCCTTTGATCCTTTATGAATTGGTACGATAATATAAGCATACCTGCAGAACCGAGTGCCGGATCATACACATACTCTTCGGGTCGTGGGTCAAGAATGTGCACAAGTAGGCTTATCACTTCGCGGGGTGTGTATACTTCTCCTTCTTTAGCCTTTTGCGGCGCGAAATACCGCAGAATCCACTCATAAGCATCGCCAAGGATATCCGGCGAAACATGCTGCAGCGATTGAGCACTGAATAACTCGATTAGCTGCCGGAGGATTTCAGCGTTCTCACGATTACTCGTGAATTGCACAAAATCGATATTTTCAAAGATATCACGCAACTCAGGATTATGCTCGGCAAGTTGTTTCATGGCATTAGAAAATTTTTCGGGAATCCGAGCAGGGTCTTTCCTTATGTCTTCCCAACGAAATTCATCAGGGATATTGAAATCATGATACATGGATTGGCGCGCTTCCTGGTCTGCTTCCTTTTCACTTAATCCGTCTTTGCAGGCATCCGCCTTGGCCTTCTCAAACTCCATGTCCCATTTGTCGCATATCCGCTTGTAAAAGAGAAGAACGAGGATAAACGTGTAATCAACGCGCGTGCGGATAAGGTCGGCCGCCTTCTTGAGCAAACCTTCAAGGTCGCCACGTGTCAACAACGTCCTTTCAACTGACAGGGTTTCGGATATAAATTCGATTGTACTCTTGAGCGTGTAGATGCGCTTACGGGCGTCCTCCTTATCTAAATCCACCTCCAGCATACCCGCCTTACGTAGTTCAGATAAGGCTACATTTACCTGTTCTGGACTGTCCTCAGTCGGATGTTGTTGCAGAATTCCGGTTGCATCATCATAGCGAAACGGTCTCGCTTCAAACGCCTTCCATAATAAATCATACCTGTTTTGCAGCCACTTCTTCAATTTCATATGTGACTTCCCATTAACGCTATTAGATAAAAGGTTACTTTCATATGTTTATATTATAATCAATTTTCCAGATTTGTCAAGAGTGAAGTTGAAAATGTTTCAAATTACATGCCTTACTCCTGCAAAGACGTACTTCTCGATGCCCCTTTGACCCCACTTCAGTAACCGCATGCTTCCGTAGGTTGCGATAAAGTGCGGATGCATCATTGGCTTCCTGCCTTTGACCCCACTTCAGTAACCGCATGCTTCCTTAGGAAGTGCACTGAAAATTCTGTTGACGCTGCTCAGTATTTAGAAATGGCAGTGGAATGATTGTTATTCCCCTGCCAACAGCAGTCGCACCACGGTTATTCCCTATCTGATATTTCAACCACCGGGACAAGTACGAACCAGAACCGAAGAAGATCATCAGAATATTCCTGATCGGCGCGCTAATCGTAATACCGGCGCATCGGAGAGTGGTTGCTGGTGTATGCAATCGGCGAATTCTCAAAAGGAGGTGATGGCCGGACATGCCCTCGTCGGAGCAATCATGGACTATTATATCGGACTGGCTAAGTTCAATCCGGAGGAGGAAACGAGATTGATGGTCTCTGGGTTTCTCTACACCATACTGTGCCACGGGGTGTACGATTTTCTCACCCTGTTGCAGAATTCATGCTCGTCTTTCATGATCCTCCTGCCTGTGATATTGCTCCTTTGGGCCAGGATGAAGTTGAAGAAGGCAGAGATCGCGATCCGTGGACGGATCAGACCCAACACCGAGAACAATAACACGGCTGTGGCAGCAGATCCGTGCGCATAGACCTTGACACAAACTCAATAGTGTATATCATACAGAGATGATAAAGCTGAACAGAGGTATCTTGGGCGTGATCGTGGCCGGGGCCTTGGGTATCTCCTTCGCCGCCTTCGGGTTTCTGCGCACGATAATGATCCTGTTCCTGGTCGTGCTCGGCTATCTTGTCGGGTCTTTCCTGGAGACAACGAAGAAAGACTGAACCCTACATCGTAAAAGGCTGGGGAACGAACGTCAGTACCAGGATCATCAGCGGGATAAAAGCATAAGCCTTTTCGCGCTTTGACAACGGGGTTACCTCATCTTGAATGACCGGATCCCGCCGGGCAATGAAGAACGCAAAGAGGATCCAGACGAACCAGCCGAACCAGAGCATTCCAAGTGCCAGCATTGTGCCGAATATCGGAACATAGACGTACCGGCGCTTTCTCAGAAGGATGCTGAAAGCCACATGCCCGCCGTCCAGCTGGCCCACCGGGATGAGATTCATCGAGGTCACGAACAATCCCAGCCAGCCGGCGAACGCGACCGGATGGAGGAAGAGATCATAGCCCGGTGGAATGTCCATGTGTATTATCTTCGCAAATATCCAGAACAACAATGAGTCGCCGAGTTTCAAGAATCCATCGGCTTCCGGCGAGACCCTGATCTCAGACAGGTAGATGCCGATCAGTGTGAT
>JACUUY010000252.1 GCA_014859085.1 Caldifarciminota bacterium | reverse complement strand
TATCCAGGCCACGGATGCTCTACTCCGCCAAAGGCGGACGCGTTTCACGCGCATTGCTCCGACGAACGTCGGAGTCAGCCTCAGGCTGAAGCTACCGAGGAATTCTGCCATTCAGGAGCTTTCGCCCCTGACCAGATTTCAAAAATCTCTCGCGCTGCCGGGCCTCGGACTGTGAATCGTAGACCTCCGTGTATATCAACCTAAAAGGTCTGTTCGCCCTTGCCCACTTATTGCACCCCCGGTTATGTTCCGCAAGCCTTTCTTCCGGACGCTTTCCAGTGCATCCTACATAACGCTTGCCGTTGCGCAGGCTCTGAATCACATAAACCGTGTGCATCACTCCTTGCCACAAAGAATATCCAGGCCACGGATGCTCTACTCCGCCAAAGGCGGACGCGTTTCACGCGCATTACTCCGACGAACGTCGGAGTCAGCCTCAGGCTGAAGCTACCGAGGATCGATGTATTATATTGAAATTGCAGCAGATGTCAATATATTTCCGGTCTTTGCATCCACCTATGCACCAGTTTCCCCCTACCTCCCCACCAACGTCCTGAGCCGGGCCGCTTCGGCCTGCAATCGCGCCTTGCGCGCGGCGCAGGGCGAGTCCGGCACGACGGGCAGCACGTTCAGGATGCCGTCCGCGTAGTTGAGCAGCGTGATCGCCTCGTCGACGTGCGTCTTCTTTGCGATCTTGCTGTCGGCCTGCCCGATGACTACTTCGAGATCGGCAATTGAAAAGGGCATGAGCATGCGTGGGTATATGCTCAGTTCATAGTGATAAAGCTGTCCGTCCCTGTCGTCAACCCTTCCGTCATCATAGACTACATAGAATGCGACAATCCGGGCATCGAGCGGCGTCTTTATTGTCGCATCGAAGAATTGACCCTGCTTGTCAACGGCCATCGAGCCCCAGAGGTCGCCGCCGAAACTGTACTTGAGGGTCACGTGCTCCACTGCTTGCTGCGGAATGATTCTCACTAAGAGGTCTGGAGAATCCTTCAGAAAATATACATCAAGCCCGCAGAAAACAAGCACTGCCATCAACAGGTTCATTTCAACTCCTTATGCATCACATATGCATCGCTGCCATCCAGATAATATCTCTTCCTTGTGTAGAGGATATCGTAACTTTTCTTTCGGTACATATTTATCGCCTCGACGTTCGTTGTTCTAACTTCAAGGTATGCAAAACCGCACCCGCGCTCGACCGCCACCTTCTCCATCCCAGCCAGCATCCTGCTGCCCAAGCCCTTGCGCTGGAAGTCCTCGGCAACAGCAATGTTGGCAATGTGCAATTCGACATCAATGCACGAACCGAGCGCGTATCCAACTACCTGACCATCGTTCTCGACAACAAACGCCACGGTGTTCCCTGATTCTAGATCCTTCTCGAAGAAATAACGCGGCCACGGGTTCGAGAACACACGCTCCTCGATCTCCATCACGCTTTTCAGATCCTCAAAGCGCATTGCCCTTAGCGTAATTTCTCTCGGCATCGGTCTTCTTGATATAATACGGTTCAAGGAATTCAATGTCATCGAAATCGCGTCTCCGTATGCGCTCAAGTGCCGTCAAAACGACCTTTACGGCACTCGGCAGATACGTTTCGTCGCCTCTGAGTTCAATGCGGGAATGGCCCGGCCTGACGCCGGCAATGACATCCACACCCGGCCCCACAATGACCGCGCGCTCGCCGGCCATTTTCATGAGGCTATCCGGCATCATGAGCAGGTAGTCGCTCACGCGTTTCCCGCCCTCGTAGAACGCGGCATATACCTCACCGCGAAAAGCATTGACCACGGCCGCGACCCGCAGATCCGGCCGTGACACTTCCAGGCCGATAGTATCCAGCGTATTGACCGCGTAAACCGGCGTCTTGTTGACAAACGCGATACCCTTGGCCAGACTCAGACCGACGCGCAATGAAGTGAACATGCCCGGCCCGATGCTCACGGCGATCGCGCCGATGTTATCAGCGCCGGCCAGCTCGAGCATTTTTCTTGCTTCCTTGAAGATTTCGGCATCGCCGTGCCCGTCAACCTCGCGCCGCTTGCTGAATTCGCGGATCGTCTTGCCATCCTCGTTCAGGCACAGAGAGAAAATCACGGACGAGGTTTCAATACCTAAGATCTTCAATCTCGATCCCTCTCTTCTGATGATCAACAATACTAATCCTCACAATGATCCCCTTTTCGACCTTGCCGATGCGGTCCGCCCACTCGATCACGGTTACTCCTCTCTCGAGCACGTATTCCTCAATGGGCAGATCGCTGGCTGCGCTTGCATCCAACCGGTAGAGATCGACATGCGTGACCGCGTACCGCCCCTCATACTCGGTCGCAATGACGAAACTCGGACTCGTCACGTCATCCTTTACATCCAAGCCCTCGCACAGGCCTTTGACAAAAACCGTTTTGCCGCTGCCCAGTTCGCCGTACAGGTACAGAACATCACCGGGCTTCAATGAACGCGCCAGCTGCCGCGCGATCCCCCACGTTTTCTCCGGCGCGTCACTAACGAACTTGTTGATCCTCTCAGTCTGAGACATTCCTGTAGTATATGGTCAGCGCACCGTAGAGACAGAGATCCGGATCATGCTTGTCGATCTCCGGGATATGCCGGGCCATGAGCGCTCCCGCGCCACCCGTCGAGACGCATAAGAAATCCCGCGCGTACCGTGCCCGTAATTCCCTGATAAGACCGGAGATCATGTTCATCGTGCCGTTGAATATACCGGATTGCAAACATTCCTCAGTACTTCGGCCCGCAAGGTTCTTTGGTCGTTCCACTCTCACCCTGGGCAGCTGCGCGGTCTTCTCGTGCATTGCCTCGGCGAGCATCTCCATACCGGGCAGTATCAAACCGCCGAGGTGCCGGCCGTTTTCCAGCGCAACGTCGATCGTGATCGCGGTGCCGGCATCGACGATGATCGCATCGCGTCGGTAGCGGGCCAGGGCGCCGGCAATCGCCGCAATACGGTCGGCGCCCAGCGTCGCCGGGTCATCGTAGGCGTACCTGATACCGCAATCGATCCTCGAAGAAATGACGACGGCCCGAACCGTGTATTGCCCGCACAATCCGACGAGCTGCTTTGTCAGGTGCGGTACGACCGAAGAAACCGCAACCCCGCTCAATTTGCTCCTGCTCAATATTCTTCTGATTCTCGTGACCGGCAATTTACTCCTGGTCGGAACATGCCACCGCTGAATGAAGGTCCGCCCTTCATATATGCCGGCGTGTAAGTTTGTGTTGCCAACGTCAAAAACCGCTACCATTCCAGGCGTCTTACATCACCATAGTAGAACTTCTTGATTATGCCCGATTCATCCCGCAAGAGAAGAGCCCAATCATCATCGATATCAGAAACCGTGCCCCGAACCACACCCTGGGCAGTAAGGACCTCGACCGGCTCGCCGAGGCCTGATATGTAGTTCAGCACTTCTTTCACTTTCAACCCTCTTAATTGCAGTTCATCATAGAGGCCGCTGAAATGCCGGAGGAATACCTCGAGGATGCGGTCGATATCATACTCTTTGCCCGTCTCGAGCGTTAGACTGGTCGCCTTGCGCAACCGCGGCCCGAATTTGCCGATGTTGACGTTGAGCCCGACGCCGCATATCACCGCATCCCGGTAGCGTTCACATACTACACCGCACACTTTATGATTATCCAGCAGAACATCGTTCGGCCAGTGGATGGTTAACTTGGAGAAACCATACTCTTCCAGGGCTCTGATGATGCTGAGCGAAGCAAGCAAGGGGATCGATGTCACACGATGTTCCGGGTAAACCAGAAGCGAAACGTATAGTCCTCCTTTAGGAGAAAACCAGATCCTGCCTTGCCGGCCCCTGCCCTTGTCCTGAGTAAGGGCGGTCACGGCCAAAGAACGCCTTCCCTCAACAAATTCCTTGGCCTTATCCTGGGTGGAAGACACCCGGTTATATCTGATTACCCGCTCGATCATCGAAGATCAATAGTCGTAATAGATCCTGAGCGCCGCGCTTTCAAATGGCTCATGGCCTGTTTTTATCTTGACTGAATCCGAATCAAACCAGACTGCGGCGCCGATCGTGACGACCAATCTCATCTCAGCACCCTCGCTGATGACGATCGGGGTAAAGGCCTGGGCGATGAATGCGATTGTTGAATCGATCAACAGTGTGGACACGGTCTGCTGCACATGTTTCAATGAATCGACCGTCACCCGGGCACTGGAATACGATCCGGGTTCGATCGCCTCATACCGGTTAGTGATCGATACGAAATCAGAATTCTGCAGAACGACCTGCACGCGTTCGGCACCCTCCCAGATCGGAGTGTAAGCACCGCCTTCAGGGACCTCGATGCTCAAAACCCTCATTGCCAGATCACCGGCCGCTCCGCGCAAGAGCGATTCGTCGTTCATGCCAAATTCCACGGCCGCATCATTCGCGCAACCGACAATTGCGATGATCGCCAGGACCGCATAAAGAATTCTCATTATTCCTCCTTCCATTTAGTCTATTCCTTATTGGGGGCGTGTCAAGACACTGACCGCTTACAGGGCGCTCGCGATGGCAAGCGAACAATGATGTCGGCCCGTACTATTGCCATTGATATACCGTGTGATTCCGCCCGCAAGTTAACCCAACTAAAGCATGCTGACTACACTTGCGAAAAACATCTTCACTGGTTAACGTTCCCGTGATTTGTTGAGGCCGCACAAGTTTATTGACAAATTGCCCATAGTGTATATTATTCCACTTAGAAAGTGCGGAAGCCCAGCAGGCGAATGTTGTAGGAACGGAACGTTGTAGGAATCAGTATTCTGAACCAACAAAGGAGGTATAATGAAGAAACCTCTAGTAGTACTACTAGTCACGATGGTTCTCTCCTTCTCATATGGATTACAGCCCTCATTTAACCTTGGTCTGGGTTGGTCATACTTAAAACCTGAGGGCTATGACGGAAGCCATTTTCTCGGCATCGGCGTTGGAACGATTGCGCCGTACTCAAAATACGTGGGTCTTATGGCGAGCGTATTTTGGGTGCAGTTCGATCTGAGCGAAGAGGGCACCATACTAGGCATAAGCAGCAGGGTAGGATTCATTGAGATGATCCCAAACAGGTACGCATCGCCGTTCTTTACGCAGAGTATCACACTGGACCATATTGCTGGAGGTGGCTTATCATACACCGCATTCGGACTCGGCATTGGACTCGGCATTGAATTTCTCAGCAGAAGCAATATCAGACCCTACATGGCCGGAAGTTTTGCCTACGCAAGCACAAGTATGGATGGTCTATCGAGCTCCGCAATTGGCCTTGGAGCTGGAGGTGGCGTAAGATTCAGTTGGTAGGCAACGATACAGCTCAAATAGGGACGGTACAAAACACCGTCCCTATTTGCCATTCATATCCCCCTCTGCTAGCAGTATATGTATTCTTTAGCGGCTGGTCAGCCCATGGGGTCAAATCCCCGCTTCCGATATTACATTCTTCCCGACAATATAGCGGGACTTTGTTCCACGGGAATTCAGCTCGACATTGGACAATTCTGCCGGAAAAACATGTGACATACCGCCGCCAAGTAATGCAATATGAGAGCAATAACCTGCTTTGTTGACTCGGCACCCATATTCGATATAATGAACCAGGGTGCTTGCAGGATGTAGGAAACGATCTGACCTATTCCCTGATCCCTGTATCCTGTGCCCTGAAATTTGCGCCCGTAGCTCAATTGGACAGAGCGGCGGACTACGGATCCGCAGGTTAGGTGTTCAACTCACCTCGGGCGCGCGTCAATTCTCCCCAAATTTTATATTTGGTTGGAGAATTGCATGTCTTGTACTTTCGACAGAAAGTACGAGAATCATTGCTGAGATTGCCGCGCCCCGCTGCGCGGGACCCGCAATGACGGGGAAGGCGGTTGGTTGCGGAATTGAGGACCCTCGTTCGAGCGGAGCGAAGAACGGGGCGTCATTATGAAAGGTTTTTCAAGCCCGCCAGTCCGAAACGACCCGTGCGGCGATGCGGGGATCCGATTCGCGAAGCGAACTATGAACGATGAATTTTTCATGAAAGAGGCATTGCGGGAAGCTCAGAAGGCCTTTGACAGTGACGAAGTGCCGATCGGCGCAATCGCGGTCCACAATAATCAAATCATCGGCCGCGGGCATAACCAGACCGAGGGCCTCAAAGACCCGACTGCCCATGCCGAGATCCTCGCCATTACGGCCGCGGCAAATGCCCTCGGCTCCTGGCGGTTGACCGGCGTCGAGATGTACGTGACGGTCGAGCCGTGTACTATGTGCGCGGGCGCGCTTGTGCTGGCGCGCGTGAAGCGTATAATATTCGGCGCCCGCGACGAGAAATTCGGGGGGTGCGGGTCGGTCTTCAATGTCGTTAAGGAACCGAAATTGAACCATCGGATCCAAGTCACCGAAAGCGTGATGGCCGGCCAGGCCGCTTCGTTGATGAAGAGTTTTTTTGAGCAGAAGAGAAAAAAGAGCAGTGGCCATGATAATTAGGATGGGTTCCCCGGCCTCCACCCGAGGCGGACCATGAAGCCGGGGAATGACAGAAAAAACACCAATGGCTGCGGATGAGTTAGAATCGGCGTATGGCAAATAGCGTAACCCTGATAGCACGAAAAAAAGACGATATTTGCCATTAGCCATATGCTATAAGCTGGGCCACACAGCGTGTGACCCCTGGAGAGATGGCCGAGTGGACGAAGGCGCGCGACTCGAAATCGCGTATCCCGCAAGGGGTCGGGGGTTCAAATCCCTCTCTCTCCGTTCCAATTTACACTTTGCGCGAAATAGACTATCATACGAATCGGGGGTTTCCCCGCTGCGCGGGATCCTCGACCCGTTTCCATCATTAAACAGAACATTCAATATTAGGAAACGGGATCCTCACAAAATCAACGAAATCACAGATTTCGGATTTTGTAGGACAAATCCCTCTCTCTCCGTTTCCTCCTTCGGAGGAAACGGATTACAACGATAAAACCAAGATTACGGCGACGGTCTGCTGAAAGTTAACAAAATATAGCAGGTTGGGGTGTTGAGTTTTGCTCTCTTCGCCGTAGGCAAACAAATAAAAACGGCGGGCATCGCCCGCCGTTCTCTTCTGTCTCAGCACAAGTTAGAATTTAACCGGGATTTTGAACCCACCCTGCACATACAGCGGATTCTGGCTATCGCTTACGTCGCCGACACTGATATTGTAGAAGTTGATGCCGCCTTCGAGATAGGCACCAAAACCTCCGAACGTGAACTCAGCACCAAGACCGCCTTTCAAATGGAGCACCGAGGAGCCGTTCCCGCTATACCAGAAGCCGAGCGGTATGTAGGGACTGACCATACCCGCCATCGGAATATAGGCCAGAACATCAGTACTTACGCCCGTACCAAAGACATAAGCAGTACCGCCCATTTCGTCCGGTTTCAAATCGACTGCAATCAATCCCATACGAAAACCGACAACCGGCAGCGGTTTGACGACGACATCGGCTCTTATCGCAAGATATGGATCCGTGCCTTCTGGGCCAGCGATGTTATCATACGCAGCTCCGAGCCCAAAGGTCATCCCATACAAACCACCCAGCAGCGATGCTGCCAACGTTAGTGCAAAAATCTTTTTCATGTTACCTCCCTTGTTAATTATAGCTATTATAGTTACAATTCGTTATTTGTCAAGGGTTATGATGATTCGAACGCGCCTACGGTCTTACCCGAATACCACATAAACCCTTATTCCTGCCTTCTTCTCTTAATCTCGCTAACGATGAAATCCGTCGACACCGGCTCGGCCAGATTTAGAAAATGAAGGACCCACCTCTTCCCGCTCTTGCGCGCCACCAGGATTTTCGTGCCATCGTGTGAGACCCTCGGATTCCAATCCGGCCATTCATTGTTTGTGAGCCGCAGGAGATGTTGGCGCTCGATATTGTAACGGTAGATCTCCCACTCACCGTCCTTCTCGGATTTGAAGAAGAGATTCTCCTGTACCAGGGTCGGGTCGTTGTCGTCGGCCGGGCTCGAATAGAGCAATTCCACGCCGCCACCGTCGCGCCGCATCACATAGATATCTTCGGTCTTGCCCCTTTTTGATGAAAAGACTATTGATTGACCGCCGGCGGCGAATTTCGGGAATCCATCCCAATATTCATTATTAGTCAGCCTTGCTATCCGGCCACTCTCTATATTGATCGTGTATATCTCCCACTTCAGCATCTCATCCATGTTCGAAACGAACACGAGATCCCTTCCATCCGGAGAGAAAGACGGTGCAAAGTCCTGCGCGGTATTCCTTGTCAGTTGACGCACTTCGCGGGTCGTGAGGTCGTAAAGATACAGATCCTCATCGCCATCGCGGTCCGACACGAAGGCGATCGAACCGCCATCCGGAGAGAAAACCGGATCCGTGTTCATGCCCCCGGACACCACTTTCTGCGCATTACTGCCGTCGAGATTGACCAGATATATGTCGGCCCGGTCGCTCTTGGAAGCAGCGACCGCGATCATGTCCCCTTTCGGACTGAAAGCGCCTTTGAATTGATTCATACCCGGCATCGGGATAACACTCGAAGGGTAGGGCTCAATGCTGATCAGTACCGCCACCAGTTCCTTCAATGCCTTGTCATCTTTCAAGTTCGAGCCAAGTTCGGCGATTCTGACATAGTGCCCAAGCGACGGTTCGATCGAATCGAGCGAAGCATAGGCAAAACAAAGGTTGTAGTGGACATACGGATTCAAAGAATCTTTTTTCAGCGCCTGACTGAAGAACTCAACAGCCGCGCGATAGTCGCCTCTTTTCATCGCTTCCTTGCCGAGTTCGAGATCGGCCTTTTTGGCACACCCTGACAATACAGACATAGACACTGCAAACAGAGCAATTGCAGTCCAACATATTTTCTTAAGCACATTACACCGTTTTTTCATACTTCCTCATATTTGCGTACAGTTTCTTACCCACGCTGAACGCAGCGGCGAAACCTGCTACCTCAGCGCAACCCTTACCAGCAATATCCAGGGCCGCGCCGCATAGTGGCGAGAGTCTGATTATCGGCAGGCCGAGCGTGAAATTCAAGCCACCTGCCTTCGATTTCAGATAGACCATAGCCTGATCATGATAGGTCGCGATGAACCCGTCAAACTGACGGTTGAAAAGGCTGTCGCCGGGAAACGGGCCGCTGGCGCGGACCCCTCGCCGCCTCGCCCCTATGACACCGTCTCTGATCTTCTCGTCCTCACCCAGGCTGAACTCATACGCATGGGGGTTCACGGCCGAAACGCCGATTTCAGGATCGTCAATGCCAAAATACTTCTGCAGGCCGGCCGCGAAGAGACATATCTTTTCGGCGACCATACCGGCATCGATCCTTTTGAAAACCTCCCGCAATGGCAAATGAGCCGTGAGCAGCATTATTCTCTTGTCACGCCAGATCCCGGTCATGGCATAGTCACGCACGCCATAAAAATCTGCAATATATTCCGTGTGGCCGATAAAACCCGGCGCGACTTTGCGGATCGTCGCCTTCACGACCGGCGCCGTGATCACAATATCCGGCCCTGACTCAAGGGCGCATTGAATCGATCGCAAGGCATCGCGCGCCGTGGCTTTTGTCGACCGCCCGTATGCAAAGTCGATGTTTTCACCGACATCCACAATGTGCTGTTCGATCGACGCGTACCCGCGCTTGAGCTTCAGATCATGGGCGGTCTTTTTCAGAATCTGTTTGTTGCCGTAGATCGAGTAGCTGCCCAGGTCTTTGCGCCCCGGCACGGTTTTCAGGATCAGTTCCGGACCAATGCCCGCCGGGTCGCCGATCGTGATCGCAATCTTCATTGATATTAAATAACCGCCCTGCCCTCTATAGCGGCGGTCGGCTCAGGCACGATCGCGCTATCCACCCTTCTCCCGGTAATAAAGAACGCTTTCGCTCTTTTTCACGTTGCCGCCGGGGATCGCGAGCACCACATATTGCTTCATCCCGCTGACTGTCTCCATCTCAATAACATCGCCCATGCGCACTTGCTTGGAGGGTTTGCAGAACTGCCCGTTTATCTTGATAAACCTGTGGTCGCACAGCTCTTTCGCCGTTCCCCGCTGTTTGGAAAGGTATGTCTTCTTCAGGAACTGATCGATACGCACATAGGATTATAGAAATTCCGCCGCCAAAGTCAACAACAAAGGGGTTGACAATTTTCCAATATTGTTTATAATTGCTAACTCAGAAGGAGGGTGTAGCGGCATCTTAGATGTTGGTCAAAGGAGGACCTTAGCGACACCTAACAAGGTGGATGTCCCGCAAAGTCGAGCTACTGATAACGATTATTGGTGACGCAGTTCTGCTTGTGCTTGCGTTTCTCATCAGCTGGCAGATATCGGTGATCAACCATCCAATTGTCAGCGCGCGCGTGATCGTGGCAAACCTTCTGATGCTTGCGTACTGGCTCTTTCTCTTCCAGAGTGCCAAACTCTACATGAGGAGGTCAAAAATCCAGCTCATGAATGAAGTGCTGCGCATGTTCAAAACGATCGCTATCGGTCTGCTGATCTTCATTGCCGCCGCTTTCATCGCGGATATAGGATTCGTAAGAGAACGGGGTTTTGTGCCGGCTTATGCTCTCACCATTTCCTCCCTGCTCATATGGCGTTTCTTCTGGCGCGGGTTGATCGGCGAATACGTAAAACCGAAGCGCGAAAAAGTAGTGATATTCCATAACAACGATGTGATCCAGGATCCGGGTCATTTCAATGTCGTTCAGCGGATCAGTCTCGGCAAACTCCACCGTGCTCCGAAACAACTTCTGACGAACAACAACATAGATGGGATCCTCATCGACAGCAATGGCGTACACACCGACGAAGTGATGAAAGTCATATCTTCCTTTGCTGAAACGAACTATGAGATATATGTATCGCCGAAATTATACCCGGTCGTCTACAATTATTCCCTCGTAGAGAAGGTCGACAACTCGCCTTTCCTCAAGATCGTCTTCCATCCATTATCGGCCTGGGACAGATTCCTCAAGAGAGTGATCGACATCGTCATATCCATCGTATCACTGGTCGTCCTTTCTCCGATCCTCGCACTGACTGCGATCCTCATCAAGATCGACACTCCGGGCCCGGTGTTCCACAAGCAAGACAGAGTAGGGCTCCGCGGGAAAAAATTCACGCTCGTCAAATTCCGCTCCATGGTCAGCGATGCCGAGAAACTGACCGGTCCGGTCTGGGCAGAAAAAAATGACCGCAGGACAACCCGCATCGGGCGCATCATTAGACCTTACCGGCTCGATGAATTACCCCAGATCATCAATGTACTGCGGGGTGAGATGAGTTTTGTCGGACCCAGACCGGAAAGGCCATCTTTTGTCGAGCGCTTCCGCAAGACGATACCGCTGTACGGACTGCGGCTTACCGTCAACCCGGGGATAACCGGGTGGGCTCAAGTCAAACACACATATGATCAATCGTTTGAAGATGTGAAGAAAAAACTCAGTTTCGACCTTGAATACATCAACAACATATCCTTGCGCCTGGACATGAAGATCTTTCTGAAGACAGTATTGACCGTGATGAAGCGCGAAGGCGCACATTGAGACAGGGCATTGCGCGTCACCGGCCACGCGTTCTTGACAAGCAGCAATACCGGGTTAGAGTTACCTGCATGAAGTATTTCATTTGTATCCTCATCTTGACCGCAGCCGTGTCGGCTGACGAACCTGGCCAGACCCTTGCCGACCGCGTAACGAGCATCAACGAAGAGTTGCTCCTGGGATATGCCCAACCCCTGGTAAATGCCTTTGGCACCGGCATATCCACCGGTCTTTTTCAGTCGGCGTACAGCCACGAGTTATTGGGTTTCGATATCGGCGTGCGCTTCATGTCCATCCATATACCCGAAGCCGCGAAATACTTTGACGGCGTGGCACTGCTCTGTTCACTCGCGCTCGATTCGCTGGTCTATTACGAACTGCCGATCGAAAGTCTGAGCACGGTCTTCGGACCGGATACGGGATTCACGGTACCGGTCCAGGGCTATACGATCAGCATTCCCTCCG
>JACUUY010000226.1 GCA_014859085.1 Caldifarciminota bacterium | reverse complement strand
AAAGCTCTTACGGCACAAGAAAGGGACTTGACTTCTTCTCATAGACGCAATGACAACACTCGCCCTGTGTGGTATCCAGTATCAAGTATCGAGAATCAAGGATCCAGATTTCCCCCTTGACTTCCAGCCCATTTTCTGTATAATTCTTTACCTTATTTGTAGGGAATAGAAGAAAACCGTGAGCAAAATCATTATCTGAAAATCGTCCGAGATTAATTTGCGATAATTTGTCCCTATTCACATAAGGAAAAAAAGGAGCAAGAAATGGCATTACTTGAAATAAGGTGGCACGGCAGAGGTGGACAGGGAGCCAAGACCGCTGCCCTGCTCTTTGCCGATGCGGCGGTGGAAACCGGAAAATACATCCAGGCATTTCCCGAGTACGGGCCAGAGCGTATGGGTGCTCCGGTCTTCGCGTTTAATCGCATATCCGACAAGCCGATTCTCCAGCATTGCGGCATCAAATCGCCCAATGTTGTGGTCGTGCTTGACCCGACCCTAATGGAAACCGTGGACGTCACCGACGGACTGCCCGATGACGGCGTCATTCTCGTCAATACCCAGAAGACCGCTGACGAAATAAAGAAGCAACTGAAGCTGACCAAACAGCACGTCTATGTCGTGGATGCCAGCAAGATCGCAAACGAAATACTCAAGCGCGACCTCCCGAACACCCCGATGCTCGGGGCCCTGATCAAGGTCTCCAAACTGCTCGATTTCAATGACATGCTCAATTCGGTGAAGATCCGGTTAGAGCACAAGTTCCCGAACAAACCCGAAGTGGTCGACGGCAATATCAAAGCGATCAAGCGCGCCTACGAGGAGGCAAGAGCATGAAGAAAGAGAAAAAGGGCTGGAAAGAACTGCCGATCGGATTGGTGCTGGAAGCCGGTTCGAGCCGGGAATTCGAAACCGGCGACTGGCGCAGCGAGAAACCGATCTGGGATGAAAAGAAATGCACGCACTGCCTCATCTGCTGGATCTACTGCCCGGACTCGGCGATCATGGTCAAGGACGGCAAGGTCAAGGGCATCGATTACCGCTACTGCAAGGGCTGCGGGATCTGCGCTGAGGAATGTCCGCCCAAGGTGAAGGCGATCCAGATGACGAGGGAGGAAAAATGATCGTTGCGAGAACTGGAAACGAAGCAATGGCCGAGGCAATGCGTCAGATCAATCCGGACGTCGTTGCCGCATATCCGATCACGCCGGCGACCGAGGTCGTCCAGCTGTTCTCATCGTTCGTCCACGACGGCAAGGTCGATACCGAATTCGTGCCGGCGGAAAGCGAACATTCGGCAATCAGCGCCTGTGTCGGCGCTTCTTCGGCCGGCGCCCGGGTCATGACCTCGACGTCTTCCCAGGGCCTGGCATTGATGCACGAGATCCTCTTCATCGCGGCCGGCTTGCGCCTGCCGATCGTGATCTGCCTCGTGAACCGCTCTCTGTCGAGCCCGATCAACATCCACTGCGATCATTCGGATTCGCTCGCTTCCCGGGATTCCGGCTGGATCCAGATATTCACCGAGAACACACAGGAAGCCTATGATACGACGATCATGGCGGTCAAGATCGCGGAAAGAGCGCTCCTGCCGGCAATGGTCACGACCGACGGTTTCATCATCAGTCACGGCATGGAACGGGTCGACATGGTGGATGACGAAGCCGTGCCGAAATTCCTCGGTGCGCGCCAGGCAAAGACCTCACTGCTCGATGTGGACAACCCGATCACCCTGGGCGCGCTCGACCTGCAGGATTACTTTTTCGAACACAAGCGGTCTGAGATCGATGCCATGAACCACGTGCTGCCGATCATCGACGAGATCCAGAAGGAATTCGCCGAAAAATTCGGCCGCAAATATCCGACCGTCGACGAATACAAAATGGACGACGCGGAGGTGGCGATCCTGGCAATGGGTTCGACCGGCGGCACGGGCAAGGTCGCGGTCGACCGCCTGCGCGAGCAGGGCACGAAAGCCGGGCTCGTCAGGTGCCGGGTCTACCGCCCGTTCCCCAAAGACGCGATG
>JACUUY010000067.1 GCA_014859085.1 Caldifarciminota bacterium | reverse complement strand
TCGGAGTCCTCGCAATGACAATTCAAGGTTCTGGAGAAAGTGAAGAGGACTCAGGTGAGTGAGCCCTTGTACACAGCATCTTGCAACGTCGTACGATATGGATATGATTGTATCTGGGTTGAAGATCAAGGAGAGAAGGGGTAATTTGCTACAAGTCATCCAGAAGGAGGATTCTATGAAAAAACGTCTGCCGATTTGGGGTGTGCTTCTAATGCTGGTAGTATCGGCCGATATTGCCGCCGCACACTGTGAAATACCTTGCGGGATATACGGCGATGAGATGAGGTTCGACATGATCGCCGAGCACATAACGACGGTCGAAAAATCCATGCAGATGATCGTCGAACTCTCCAAGGCCGCCGACAGGAATGACAATCAACTCGTGCGATGGGTCATGAACAAGGAAGAGCACGCGAATTATATACAGGATATCGTGTCTCAATATTTCCTGACGCAGAGGATCGTGGTTCCCGACGCCAAGGATCCAGCTGTTTACGAAAGATACGTGAAGCAACTTGCGCTGCTCCAGCAGATGCTTGTCTACGCGATGAAGGCCAAGCAGTCGGTTGACCTCGTGAACGTTGAGCGGTTACGTGTTCTGCTGGCCGAGTTCAAGGAGATGTATGTGGAGCACCAGCACAAGAAGCATTGATCGGCTTGGTGGGCTTTAGTGTAAGCAGCCAGAAAGAGGGAGGGATAAGTATGGAACGTGGACATTTGTTGCTGGAAAGAAATGTAATTGATAAGCGGCATGGCCGGTTTGTCCAATGTCGAGATTTGACCCTACTCGTGTTGATACTAGCAATGCCCGCTTATCCGCAGGAAGTGTTCACCATGGTGAAGATCGACCGAAAAGCCGAGGCCGTGCTTGCGGCGGTGTTTGACAGCCTGCCTGGCCGGATCGATGTATTCATCAAGGCGGACAGCACATATGTGATCGAGGCGGCTTACGGCGAACAGAAGCAGGTGAAAATATTGACGGCGGAGGAAGACCGCGGTCTATTGGCAATGGCTCCACCGCAGATCACGACGCGGGATATGTCCTCGGCCGAAAATTGGCGCGCGATCACGACCTTTCCGGCAGAGCGGGCGCGCTGACCTGGGTTCTGCCGCATCTGGCCCATGGCGCGACAGCCGGCGTCGTTGTTCTTACCGAGAGCGAGGCTTTGGCCAGGTCATATCCAGCGATATACCTGGCCCTTGATCTGGGCCTGACCTATGTGTGCTACAAAGCATTTGCCCAAAGGGGTGACCGGATCGGCAAAGCATATGTGCCGAGATTGAACGTGTCGTTCAGCCCGGTGTATTTGGTGAAAAGAGATGACGCCTTTTCCGGAATTGCGTTTTGCTCGATGTCCTATCTATTTTAGAGCTTCATGCCGGTAACTGACGGTTTCAAATTGTCCAATGTCGAGATTTGACCCCACGGGCTATGACAGCCAGTCGATGATCTCGAGGAACAGAGTGCGGTCGGGTAAGTAGAACCTCCGGCCGCCCCGGCCGGCCATTTTGTGCAATACTGATTCGAAACGCTCCAATAGAATTGTCCCTACTGGAGCGCCGGTCCTTCTGTCGATGACGACGGCATCTCCCGTCTCAAGCAGATCGGCGAGTCGGAACTGGAACCTTTCAAGGAGCCTTGTTTCGGTAATGGACTCACTGATGTCAGTGGTGTCTCCCTGGGATCCCAGTGCGCTCAGCGCGTCGTTGAGGAGTATATCATCGGCGACGTTGTTCTGAGCAATGAAATCCTCAAGATTCTTCTTGAGGCCGGCGAAACCGACAAGAATGCGCGCGGGCTCAGTAGCGTATACGATGATCTTCGCTTCATTCATTTCATTGAGGACGACCGTCACGGTATCGCTCTTGTTGATTGGATATGTTCCGTTGTCACCGGTTTTCTTTGAACCGCAGTTCAGATACGACACAACGCCCACAGCAAGGAAAAGCAGCAGTGAGCGAACGTGGATTCTGTTCATGTGCCCTCCCTTCAAAGTAATTGGGGTCAAATCTCGACATTGGACATTTCACGTCGCACGAATACAAACTTCTTATCTTATTATAAATAAATAAAATCACTTGCCGTATCTTTTGAACGGACTTTTGTCCAATGTCGAGATTTGACCCCACGGTCATTTGATCATGACCAGCAGCATCTTGAATTTCTCGGCAGCTTTGAGCGCGTGCGGCTCGTTAGCCGGCATGATGATCATTTCGCCGGCCCGCAGGGAACGCTTCTTGCCCGAGATCGTGATCTCGGCCTCGCCGTCAAGGAAATGGACGAGCGCGTCGAACGGCGTGGTATGCTCGCTCAAACCCTGTCCCTGGTCAAAGGCGAAGATCGTCACGGTTCCGGCCGGCTTTTTTATTATCTCCCGGCTGACGACGGCGCCGGGCTGGTAATCAATGAGGCTTCGCAGATCGATTACCCGTGAAATTAGGTCCTGGCCTATAACAGGATTTCTGTCCATGTGCCTCCTTCAATCTCTCCCCCATCTCTGAATACCAGCGCCGATACCTTTCGGGTTTCACGGTTCATTATGAAAGTGCTGGGGTCAAATCTCGACATTGGACATTTCGCTACTCTCGGAAGTGAGCCTTCGTTCTCGCGTAGGATTTCCGCTACTGCCTGTCATATTCATGAACCGGACTTTTGTCCAATGTCGAGATTTGACCCCACGGCTTCACTGTCATTTCGGAAGGCCGGGTTATCCGGAGCGCTATTCCTGATGCTTGATCCTGTCGCCGAGCCATTGCCTGAACGCGTCGCCGCCCTCAATCCTTTCGAACCAATCCGATATCTGAGCCGGATCTTCGTAGCGCACGGTCACGAGTCCGCCGATGGCGGAGGGCCGATGCGCGGGCGAGTCTTCATCGAACAGGTGGGTCGGATAGTTGTAGCCTGGCGGCAATTCCGTGATCTCGTCCGGTGCGAATTGCGCGAGGATGACCCCGGACAAGAGCGCCTGATGGACGAAGATGACATAGCGCTCATCTTTCTCGTAGAGCGCGGCGAATTCAGGCGCCTTGTAGACCTCGAAGAATCTATCGTGCCATTTCCTGAACAGACCTTTATCCGGACGGGTCACCAGGATGCCCGCATTGAAGTACGGCCGGATGACGTTGTTGTCGATGTGAGTTTTCATGGGGAATATCCAGTCCTGGCCCACTTCGCAGTGGCGGTACACAAGCGACCAGAATGTATCGACCGGCTGGTCATAGAGGGAGCCAACATTCGTGTGGTGGACCGGCCGGTAACCGAGATTTTTATCGCCAGCGAGCAGGAAATCGGTTGGTTCCTGCAGGACCACTGTGTTCGATCCCAGCCAAACGAGGAATTGCGTCCGGTCAATTGCCATCGATTCAGCAAGCGCGGCAGCTTGAATGTCCGCGGCAAAAAAGAAATTTCGAGTTTCGGGATCGATGTCGAAACTGATGATAGTCACATTCAATCCAACCAATCTTTTCTCAATGCTTGCTGACAGCTGTTTACTATATTGCGGCACAAAGCACCAGATCGGCGCTCGAGACAACGATCCAGCAAAAGCGCGGATGCTCTCAACAAGAAGCAGGGCATCAGTTTCTGACCGCTGCATAGGGTACACCACAGTGGTGAATGTCAATTGCTCTTTGTTGTCACTTCCTTCAGCAGACGTTGTGCTCATGGCGATCAAGGTTGTGACAATCACTAACCATAGGCAGCCAGCGTCGATCCGATCCAGGTTTTCTCTTCCTTCATTGCCATGACCCCCCAATAGTCTTTACGAATATCCGCGGCATATTGAATCTGTCGTGTCGCCCGCATGCACTTATTCGCAGCCGAGGTCTTGCAGTGCTTCCTTCTTTTTTTCCATTCCTGCTTTGTACGCAGCCATTTCTTGACTCCGGGCTTCATCGGGTGTTGTGCCAAAGCCTTCTGTTTGATACTGTTTACTGTGGGTCTTCTCGTGCGCCACAGCTGCATTGAAAAGCACTTGACCGGCAATGTTGCCGAATCGGTCGAGATAGGTATTGTAGACGAGCGCATAGTTATAGTTTTGGATTTCTCCATCGCCCGCTATGATCATGATCGCCTTGCCCGATGCATCATGACCCCAGATCGAACCGTCAGGATAACGCGCATGCATCCGTACATACGATCCTGGAGCGCCGGGTTCGGCAGGGGTTGAAGTGAAGAAACTACTTACTTGTTCATCCGAGAGAGTGCCCGGCTCATAGGCATCCAGGCCCCCTGCATCGAATATCCACTCAGCCAGATTCCCAACAGCCGCGTCGTATAACTCCCAATTCATGCCGGACTCATTGGCCATATTCAAAATCTGCATGTCCTCGTAAGCAGCAAGCCAAATTCCTTCTTTCCTGAGGTCCTCCTGTATTGCGGCGCAAGCCTTCTCTTTTGCTTCTCCTTTATCTGCAGGTCGGAGTGAAGTCTCGATACGCTGCGACCCAGTGTTGCCGGGCATTGCAGTATTGCCTGAAGGGGTATACTCAACCGCCCCTTCGACGCTGATTCCGCACTCCCGTTTGGCAGCTACGTATTGCCATGCCTTTTTGATGAGATCGGCATGCTCGGTCGCCCAGGGTGCTGGCGCTTTGGGCGTGCTGCTCAATATCTCTTCCAGCGCAATTGATAGATGTGCAAGGTCAACGATATCGTCGACTGGGTCCTTTGGTTTGAATTGTTTGTCTAATTGATTCAACTGCTTCTTATGAATGATCGCTTTGTTATAGCGTTCCTCTAAATTACTGAATGGTTGACCCATTTGACCCGGCTTACCTTTTTCTGATGGTATTCCTACAAGGGTCCAACCGACATTGTCCCACTGTACCTCAAGATTAAGTGTGGCTTCAGGGATAACGGGGAGACGGTAAAGAAAGTGTATCTTCTTGAAAGCATACCCTTTTACATTTTGATCACCTGAGACCGAGGCCGGAGTTGTACTTTCGTTGTATTCAAAGTCGATTCTACTTCCGAGCGCGTCCGATACGCCTGTAATTCGCCCCCGCGTGTCGCGCTGAATATCGAACTTCTCTGGTACGTAAATCTGGACGAGCGTTTGTGGGTAGCTCCGAGGAAAATAGCGGACGAAAAAACCATCTGGTCTTAATGACCAACGACCACGCGGCACTTCGCGGCTTCCTTCGCCGATAGGTGGAATACCGGTCAGCACGGCAACGCGCTCGAGCTGTTCATAAGTCGGTTCGACGGTGGTCAACATTGACCGCAATCGGGCTTCGGCCTGAAGCACCTTTTGCATCTGTGGAGGCAGGTCCGGAAGTGCCGCAGCCAGTTTCTCTTCAGGTATTAAACTTAATGCCCCGCCATTAACCTCAAACAGCTGTTTCGGTGTGAGAAGCTTCGCTGCAGTAGCTTGCATCTTGGCAGACATATCACTGAACTTTGTTCGGGCAATGAGCGCCCACAGAAGCACCTGGATATCATGCTGCGGAATATCCGGGTGCTCGAGTGAACCTCGTATGGTACTCTGGACAATCGTGGCAAATTGCCCTTTGAGTGGAGCATATGAATAACCGTCGCCCTTGCTTGGTCCATAAGTTCCGGCGTGTAGACAATAACTCTGAACAAGAGATTCGTACAGGCCAGGACTTAGCATGACACCGCCCTTTGGGCCGCGCGGTCTATCCGTGAAAACATTAAAGAACGCGGGATTGAACCCGTCAAGGAAGGGCACTTCATAGACGGCATCGTTGATGTTTGATGTGATAGACGGTTCCTTTTGCAGGATTCTATCCAATTCGGGCACCTTGATTTCAATCTCGGGCAACTTGGGTAACTGCGCTGCTGCAAATGTGAATGTCGAGAGCAGAATTACCGCGAATACTAAGCCAGATCTCTTCTGCAGCACCGTCATGGCTAACCTCCTCGATATTGTTTGTGAGGCAAGTATTGGTCCATATATTAGGTCAGGCTATTCCACCGGGCACACCGGCAGCACGGTCCGGCCATAGACCTCGTTGAGCACCTGTGCCAGCCCGGCATAGACAGCAGACAGTCCGCAGACAACGCCCCCATAACCAGCGATCGTCTTTATTGCCGGACTGTTGAAGATGTCGCCAAGCGCAAGCAGGAAGAATAGTACGGCAAGCGAGAAGAAGACGAACTGGAGCGCGCGGTTCAGTTTCAACGTGCCGATGAACATGACCGACGTGAAGATGCCCCACATTAGCAGATAGGCTGCCATCGCGGCCGGCATCGGCGCGTCGATCATTCCCATTTTCGGGAAGAAAACGAGGCCAACAAATGACAGCCAGAACAGGCCATACGAAGCAAATGCCGTCGTGCCGAAGGTATTGCCTTTCTTCCATTCCATGATGCCGGCAAATACCTGCGCCATGCCGCCGTAGAATATCCCCATGGCGACTATCATACTGTCGAGGCTGTACAGTCCCGCATTGTGCAGGTTCAGAAGCACGGTTGTCATGCCAAAGCCAAGCAGGCCCAGCGGTGCCGGATTTGCCGTCGTATCCTTCTTAGATATTACCGACACGGTCGGTGCTTTAGTCATTTCTGCTCCTTTCTTAATATCCTCAACACTCAACAGATCCAGTAATGCGTCCCGGTTAATGCTGTCCGACGAGTATATTCATAGCGGACCGTGTGTCAATAACGGCTGGTCCTTACTACCGAATTTCATTATTGACAAGCTGGAAATTTTTAATATAATTTCGCAGAGTCACATGATTTATTGGCGGCGTCGTAGAGTATTCATATTCTTACCCCTCAATGAATATGGACTTGAAAGGAGAAACATATGGTGTATGGAAAGGTGAAATGGTTCGATAGCAGGAAAGGGTACGGTTTCATAGAGAAAGAAGACGGAACCGGTGATGTGTTCGTTCATTACGCGGATATCGCAGGTGAAGGTTACCGGTCCCTTAGAGAGGGCGAGAGAGTTAAGTTTGAAATTACCCAATCCCCAAAAGGAGACAAAGCTACAAAAGTCGAACTGGCCTGATCCTCAATGAATAGCGAGAAAGCCCCCGAAAGGGGGCTTTCTCTTTTAATGTCGCACCGTCAATTCTTGTACCAATGCATATTTTCAAGGTACTGACGAAGGTGCCCTGCCGTGCGGAATTTACGGGTTATCATGCTGCGCTTAAGACCGCAGCAAATCTCCTTCGCTTCCCTGGGCAGTGTCGGATAGCGCGCGGCACCGCCCAGGGCGTCGTAGAAGATGCGTATGAGGTTGCAGACGTCGTCCCGGATATTCTCGGCATCGGGGGCGCCCCAGTTGTACATGTCGACGAGTTTGACCATGAACGATAGGCCATGGCGCCTGATGATAATATTGTCGTCGTGCAGGTCGCCATGATATTCGCGTGCAAGGTGTATCTGCTCAACACCGGCGGCGAGCGCATGAAGTAGGTGGAGGGCCTCAAATACGGCGAGCCGCTTTCCGGGTTGGCGTTTCACGAATTCGCTGAGCAGTTCGCCTTCGACATATTCAGAGATCAGCGCTGTCGTCGGTTCGCCGTGGAGAATGATACGCTCCTGGGTGTGGTACTGGATGAGGATAAGGCAATGTCTTAACCGGTGCAATTTCCTCGCATAATACTTCGTGGCGCGTTCGTAGCGATTTCTCTGCGGGAAGAACAATTTCGCCGCCCGCTCGACGCCGGTATTCTTTTCTTTCACGCGATAGACTTCGCCTTCCCAGCCACTGCCCAGCGGCGAGACGATCTCGTATTTGCCTGCGATAATACGCCCTGGGTGCAGGTTGAAACTACTGATGTGAGCTTCTTTTTTTATCGCCATTGGGGATCGTCCTTCGTCGTATATTACGCACAACGAGCAGGTAAGTCAATATGCCGCAACGGTTTATCTCGTCGGTCCATGCCGGTTGACAGGGGGCGCAGCAGGATTATAATATGCGTGCAAGGGGCAATGAACCGCTGGATTTTCGCTGACCGAAAGGTTAAGTTCCGCAATTTCTAAGAGATTGAGGTGAAACGCACAATGGACAATAGGTTTGTCAGGATCAGTAAATTCCTCTGTCTTGTGCTCCGGCATAAGCCCGAGACGATCGGCCTGGCGCTGGATGAGGAGGGTTATGCGGATGTCACAGAATTGATGAGGAAGGCGCTGGACTTCGGCGTCGTCGTCGACCGGCCGACATTGCGCGAGGTCGTGGAACAGGCGGATAAGAAGCGGTTCTCTTTCAGCGCCGATGGCGATAAGATCAAGGCGAATTACGGGCATTCAATACCGGTCGTGCTGGACCGGCAAAAAGCCGAACCTCCGGAATTGCTCTATCACGGCACAGCGCGGGATTCTCTGGCGTCGATAGCCGAACACGGGCTCGGGCTCGGAACGAGGCAGTACGTCCACTTGGTCGAAGACGAGAATACGGCCGCTGAAGTTGGCCGCCGGTACGGCGAGCCGCACGTGCTCAAGGTCGCGGCGCGCCGGATGCACGAGAACGGATTTGAATTCTTCGTTGCCGGAGGCGGTATCTGGTTGACCAAAACTGTGCCGGCAGAATACATTACATGACAGGGCAATTCAAGGCAATTCCCCCGCACTTCCTGGCGGAGATGCGGGGCACTGAATTTTGCAGCATAATCGGAGATTCTGGCAAAATTCGTGAGGGCAATTCCCCCGCACTTCCTGGCGGAGATGCGGGGCACTGAATTTGCTGCAAAATCATAGATTTTACGAATGATATACAACAAGTTCGGTCAGACCGGCATTGAACTGTCGCAACTGGGCATCGGTGCGATGAGGTTTCCGCTCACAGAAGAATATGATCCGACAAAGATCGATGAGGTCAAGGTGACGGAAATGCTACACTATGCAATTGACAATGGCGTAAACATCGTGGACAATGCCTACGTTTATCACGGTCAAACGAGCGAGATTTTCCCGGGCAAGGCGCTCAAGGTCGGGTACCGTCAGAAGATCCATCTGGCGACCAAACTGCCGGTATGGCTGGTGAAATCGAAGGACGATCCCGTCAAGTACTTCGAGGAACAATTACGGAGGCTGCAGACCGACTTCATCGATATGTACTTGCTGCATGGTTTGAACAAGAATTCCTGGAAGAGTGTTCAGGAACATGATATCATGCCTTTCCTCGACTGGGTGCTCGAGACCGGGAAGATCCGGTACGCGGGTTTTTCTTTCCACGACGAACCGCCGCTCTTCGAGGAGATCGTCGACGCGTATCCCTGGACATTCTGTCTGATCCAGCTCAATTACGTCGATGATCAGGATCAAGCCGGGCTCGAGGGTCTCGAATACGCGCACAAAAAGGGTCTGGCGGTCATGGTTATGGAGCCGCTGCGCGGCGGCAAGCTCGCGAACCACGTGCCGGCTGAGGTGCTGGAAACGATCCAGAGATCGCAGTGGAAACAGACCCCCGCGCAATTTGCGCTGCGGTGGGTCTGGAACCGACCTGAGGTCAGTTGCGTGTTGAGTGGCATGAGCACCCTGGACCAGGTGAAAGAGAATATCGGATTCGCTTGCGTTGACCACAAGAACACAATCCCCGGCAAGGAGCTGGAACTATACGCGCGGGCCAAGGAGATATACCGGTCAAGGACAAAGGTGAATTGCACGCACTGCGGGTACTGCCTGCCGTGCGCGCAGAAAGTCGCGATCCCCTACATCCTGGAACTGTATAATGACGCATACATGTTCGACGCCGCCCGGGATTCGAGATGGTCTTACAGGGTATTTGTCAAGCCGGAGAACCGGGCCGATCAGTGCACCGAATGCGGGGAATGCGAGGACAAATGTCCGCAGCAGATCCCGATCGCGGATACTCTCAGGGCAGCGCACGACATGCTGACAAGTGAATGAAGGCAGCGGGCAGAAAGCAGGGTCACAAAGACCGCGAAGATCTGGCGGGCGAGCATCCGTTTGATGACGCGGGTCAGCTGATCCTGCTTATCGTATTCCTGATCGTCTGGATCGCCGATTCGTTCATATTGCGGGCTTCGATCTTTCCCGCACGGTATGTGCCGCTACTCCTCTGGATCCCAATAGGCTGCATCTTCCTTGGTGCGGCGGCATACTTTGCGAAAGAAGGGATGCGGATTGTTTTTGACGAGAGGCGCGAGGTGCCGGCGGTCATTACCGAGGGCGTATTCGGCCGGGTCCGGCATCCCGTGTACCTTGGCTGTATTCTCTTTTGTGTCGGCGTGATCGTGTTCACGCTCTCCATTTTCTCGGTGCCGGTTCTTATCGCGATCGTAGTCTTCTACCATTACATTGCCCGACACGAAGAGCGATTGCTGCTCGTCAAATTCGGCGCGGCGTATGAACAGTACACGAGATCCGTTCCCATGTGGGTCCCGCGCCTCTGTTCGCGAAATACCGTGCGGAGAGAGAATGGATCATGAAGCTGCACAGCAAACAAGCACAATAGACATGACGGGTTTAGCCTTCCTGCTGGTGATCATGTCGGCCATGCTGCACGCTCCGTGGAATTTCCTGACCAAGATGGTCTCGGGGAATCTAAGCGTTCTCTACATCGGCCTATCTGGCACGTGCGTTCTGCTGCCGACACCTTATGTGTTCATGAAGAGAAGGGGCGAATTGTCCAGTGCTTGGAAAGAGAACAAGAGGCACAGTATTGCCATTGGATTGGGCGCCACGGCGGGCTATCTGCTGATTCTTTACGTCTTCCGGATGGCCCAGGTCAGTTATGTGGTTGCTGCCAGGGAATTTTCGGTTGTGTTCGGCTCGATCCTTGGCATGTTGTACCGGCGTGAATCACTCTCGGTCCGGAAAGTAGTCAGTATTGCGATGGTCGTCGCCGGACTGGTGCTCATCAGGATCGCATGAAGGGAAATGCGTAGAGCGAAAAGATGAAGTTCGAAGTGACGACCGAAATAGACCGTGACCGTTTCCGCGCAAAATTGCTGCAGTATACGAGGAAGGCATACAATCTTCTGCCGACATTGGAACATCCGAATATCCTCGACATCGGCTGCGGTACGGGTGTTGTCACTCTGGAACTTGCGCGGTTGAGCAATGACCGGGTGATCGGAGTCGATATCGATAAAGCCGCAATCGAGAAACTACGCCGGAAGATCAAAGGGGCCGGGCTGCGTGACCGCGTGAAGGCGGTTGAATGTTCGATGTACGATATCGAATTCGCAGACGGGGTCTTCGACATAATCTGGACCGAAGGTGCGATACATGTTATCGGTTTTACAGAGGGTTTGAGAAGGTGGCGAAATCTGATCAAATCCGAAGGGTTCTTTGTAATACACGATAGGATTGCCGGCATGCAGGAGAATGAACGAGCGATAAGTGCCTGCGGGTACACCCTTATCAACCGTTTCATCGTTACGAAAGAAGCGTGGTGGGATGATTACTACCGGCCGCTGGAGAATATGATCGAAGGTCTGCGGCCGAAGTATCAGAATGACGCAGCCGCCCTGGCCTTTCTGGACAAGGAGCAAGTCGAGGTAGAGGAATTCAAGAATAACCCGGCATATCATGGTTCGGTATTCGATGTGATGCAGAAGCAGGAGAACGAGATCAAGCATGACCGCTAGCCACACAACTATGATCAAGCCGGTGCGACGGACGCGGGTCTGCATATGGGACGGTGGTTCATTGGGCAGGGCGGTCGCGGCAATGACCGATGCTCATCTGGAGAATGAATGGTCTAAAAATCAACACAATTTTGCCAAAATCCCCGACGTGGGAAAATTGTGATGCAATATCGGCAGATACTGCAGCAAAAGCCAATAAAACCAACTCCTGCTGCGCCCCTACGGGACCTACGACAGGATCTGCGATAGGTTTGACCAATCGCGTTCTCACATTTCTAACATGATGGCAGACTATCTTAGTTCGCCAGGAATTCAGAGCCTCCATTTCTTCGTGAATCTAAATTGTCGATCATCTGAGTAAAATGATTTTCTCTGTGGTTGTGTCGCCGTCGACGATGATCCGCACGAAATAGACGCCTGATGGAATTGCCTTCAATGTGAGTGGTATTTCGTGGAATCCCGTGATCTTGCCCGCAAACACTTCCTCCACCATTCGGCCCGCGACGTCGTATAACTTGACGTCCACATTCATTTCACGTGGCGCGGTGAGCCTTATCCTGACATCAGTCTTACCCGGGTTCGGATAAATACCGCCGAAGAACATTGACCCAAGTTCCTGCATACCACCGTTTTGCGGACCGCCTGATGCGGCAACCATG
Organism: Caldifarciminota bacterium; assembly: GCA_014859085.1. GTDB lineage: Bacteria > Hydrothermota > Tepidihabitantia > SM23-42 > SM23-42 > SM23-42. Next base: position 151 of record JACUUY010000067.1, on the reverse strand, counting down.
TCCTCGGTTTCGTATGCCCAGAGCGACACACCGCTGAGCACGACCTTGGGACCGGCTGTTCTAATGATCCTCACGTCGACATCACCGTCTTCATAATCTGCCCGGGATAGCACGATCTCAGCCGTAACAACGCCATCACGGCACAGCGACA
>JACUUY010000225.1 GCA_014859085.1 Caldifarciminota bacterium | reverse complement strand
ACCAGCAGAGGAAGTGCGCGGCCGGCGTCTATTTCCTGCGGCTGGAGAGCGGGGATTACTGCGTTACTGAGAACACGGTACTGACCAGGTAAACAAACGATATTCGCGGCGGATCGGTCTCATTTGCCGATATCAATAATTCAAGGCAGTGGTACGGTCCTGACCTTAGGGTAATGTCCGAATACTGACCTGTACACTGCAGGATAATCGGACTTTCCGCCCAGCAGCATCGTCGTGACCGGCATCACATCTTTCGCCAGAGCGGACATCTGGCGCACGATATTCCGGATGTCCCACTGCGCGGTCGGGTCCTCGCGCAGCCGCGACATGTGATAGAGCTCCCGCAGGTTGATCTTGACGAGCACGCGCCTGCGGTGCGCGTTGGTCAGGATGTATGTGCCGATACCGGGCAATCTTTTCTCAATCTTTCGGTACAATCGATCGGTCTGCCCGATTATCTCGAGGAACTGCTCCTTTTCGCCGACCGCATCGACCGACTCAGGCACGGTAACGCCCAGGTCCGGATCATAGTCGCTCCAGACGATCGAGGCCATGCGGTGGCGCTTGAGCTGGCCAAAGCACCCGGCCGAAACCACGACCGAGTAGCAGAGATCGGCGTATTCGAATTCCCGGAGCACGACGTCGTAGAGCTCAAGGTGCGCGCACGCCTTCTTGAACAATTCCACTTTATTTCTCTTCGACATCCGGCGCACGGCGCGCCGGCAAACCGAATATTCGTGGCCCGAAACCCGCAGCAAGAGCGTGGCCAGGATCCGATCATCGCCGTCCGGCGTATGGTCGACGAGCGTAACATAATCGGCAGCATTGGCGCCATGCGGTCCGGCGGTTCTGCGAAATCGGCCGGCTAGCTCGCCGTAGGTCCGGGCGTCATAGTCATTCGGCCGGCAGAACAATAGGATGGACGGCGCGATCCGACGCGCGCGATCGTGCAGCTGCCGGCCCAGTTCGCGCACCTCGGCCAGGTGATGCGCGGCGAAACGGCGCACCATCAGTTCCAAGTTCCGGGCGTTGATCGTGGCGCCGACCTGGGTCTGCGTGGCCAGCGAGAGAATGTACCGGGCGTCTTCTTTGGCCGCATTCTCAAGGAGCCGCCGGTCCTCGCGGCGTCTGGCTCTGCCCGGGTGCCGGCTCAGGTTATAGGCGCATATTTCTTCATAGAGGGTCTGATACATCTCATTCTGGAGGCGGACGACCTTCCGGAATTCCCGGCGCAATACCCCGTCGCGCAATTCATCCGGCACCAGGTAATCTCCTTTGAGGGTCACGTAGCGCTGCGATTTTTCGGTGTACGAGCAAAGACGGAACCTCTCGAATTCCTCGATCGCCCGGCGCGAGACACCCGTGATATCGAAATTGAAAACCGCATGTTCCGCCACTGAATGGTGGCCCATTTCGAAGATGATCCTCTGGTTCGATGCCCGGGCCCGGGCCGTCTCATGCCGCGCATCCTCTCTCAGCTCGCCGACCGTTTTCGGGCTGCGGCTGATACGCGCGTAAGCGGCGGATATCGACTCGGGCGTCAGGAGCACGCTTTTGGTCCCGTCCTTGCACTCGCGCAGCGCGGCGACATCAACATTATGGCCGGCCAGGGTTACCTGCAATTTCATCTTCAGGGCGCGTTCTTGAATCTGGCCTCGATCTCCCGGGCCACGATCTTCAGCGTTGGCATCATCCTTGAGGCGGCCTGCCGGTAAGCAGTGATATCCTGGCCGACCGGATCAGGCACCGTGGTGTATTTTGTCTTGCGGCGGTATTCCCGGAGCAAGAAGGTCTTCACCACCCCATCCGGGCTGATCTCCAGCACCGTCTCGTAGTGCTTGTAATCCATGACCAGGATCAGGTCGGCCCAATCGATCGTTTCCCGATCAAGGACCCTGGTCTGGTGCTCATCGATCGAACCGCCATGTTCGCGGACAACCTGCTGCGCATGGTGCGCTGCGGGCAGGCCCTCCAGGGCGATTGTTCCGGCGGACCGGATCTCGCCGTGCTCCCGGCCGGCAAGTGCTCCCAGGATGCCCTCGGCCATGGG
>JACUUY010000066.1 GCA_014859085.1 Caldifarciminota bacterium | reverse complement strand
GCCGGCGATTATCCGGAGTCCCAGGACAAATCATCCGACGTGCTCAAGGCGAATCTGAGCACGAATCTCCAGCTCCACAAGTACCATGAGATCAAAGCCGGGGCTGAATACAGTTATCATAATATCCAGAATTTTACGTACTTCACGAGCGACACCCTGAGTCCGGTGATCGACGAGTACGAGTACCATCCGGTTGAGTATTCTATCTACCTGCAGGATAACATCGATTTCCGTGGTGTCTATGCTAAGATCGGCTGCCGGTATGATCGCCTCGATGCGGACGTCGAAGGCGTGCGCGCCAAGGCTTTCCTGTCGCCGCGCCTCGGTTTCTCCTTCGAAGCAACCGACAAATTCCTGTTCCGGGCGAATATCGGCCGTTATGTCCAGCCACCGCTGTACAGCCAGCTGTACGACTACTACACGATCGTGCCCCTGCCCATATACGTGCTGTACCGTTCCACTGATTGGCCGGTTATCGGCAATCCCTACATGGAGGTCGAGAAGACGACGTCCATCGAGATCGGCCTCCAGGGTGAGGTAAGCCCCAACATGAGCACGACGATAACTGCATTCAACAAGGAAGTCTCCGATCTGATCGGAACGCGGTATATCGATGCCCTGCCCTACGACTATGTCCAGTATGACAATCTCGAATATGCCAATATCCGGGGGATCGAAACGATCCTCGAGTTCGTGAACTCGATATTTACCGGGAAGGTATCGTACACGCTATCTTATACCAAGGGCACGAGTTCGTATGCGAGCGAGTACGTTGACCCGGAGATCCCGAAACCCGTGGAAGAATACTACCTTGACTTTGACCAGCGGCACCGCCTCTTCGTCCAGGGATCGGTACAACTGCCGCTCCAGACCCAATTCTACGTGTTCGGCTATTTCGGTAACGGGTTCCCCTACGTACCGCCCGGGCCCGAAGGCAAGTACGAGGAGCGCGGGGTGCTCAGGCTGCCCGCACAGCGTCAGGTCGATTGTGTCCTGTCAAAGTCATTCAGCCTGGCGGGATTGTCATTCGCCGCGAGCGTCGAAGTGCTGAACCTGCTCGACGAGCGGTACCTCGTTACGCCCCACGAGCCGCTGATCGCTGACATACCGCGCTGGGAATTCACCAATCTTTACGATTTCAACAATCCTTACTACAGCCCGGCCGCCGATGCGAACCACGACGGTCTGATCACGCCTACTGAGGAGTACGAGGCCTACCGGGGCGTATATGAAGCGACCGATGACTGGGTCAATGCCTATTCCCCGCCGCGCCGAGCGAGGATCGCCATCGGGGTCACTTTCTAAGGCGCTGGAGGAACGACGGTCATCCAGGCGATGAAAACACTGCCTCAGCATTTGCGATTATTCTCTGTTCTCCTTCTGGTGGCGATCTTCCTGTTCGCCTTCGGATGTACAGACCCTGAAGAATATGATCCAAGCCAGCCGCTCGATCCGCCGCCCGCCGCGCCGACGATCATCTACCCCCTTGCTGATACTAACCTGTGTGGCGGGATTCTCCAGAATGTATTCTTTGACTGGAATGCCCTCCCCGGCGCACAGATCTACCAGATCCAGGTCGACAGCACCCTCGCCTTCACAACCGCGGAATTACTGCAGTTCACGCAACCGCCGGCATACATCGCATTGATCCGCTATGCGGAAACGGCGACTTACTACGCGGTGATCAGAGCGGCCAGCACGTCGTGGTCAAACTACACCAACTGGTCTGAGCCGAGAAGGTTCTTCTTGCGGCCTGATCCTTGATCTTCCATGGATCCTGTGAATAATGTCATGTTAGCATGAAAAACGCCTTGAGCAGGATGACCACCGGCGAGCCGGTATTCCTGAGGAACCTGACCCTGTATCCGGTCGGTCTTGCTTCATCGAACGGCGCCGAGGTCGCCTCGGTCGATGAGGTGCTGCGCGATGAGCTGGGTGAATTCCGTGAACTGGACACACCACGGGTGGATGAGATCGAATTTGACAACCGGAGTGACAAACCGGTCCTCATGCTCGATGGCGAAGAGATTACCGGCTCCCTGCAGAACAGGATCATCGCCGCGTCCACGTATGTCGAGCCGCACTCGGCGCGCAGCATCGGAGTGATATGCGCCGAAGAGGATCGATGGGATAAACTCGGCGCGTTCACGACCGGCTGTTGCTCGTATCCAGGGGTCCGCGCGATCCTTTCGGGCCGCGGCCGGCGGAAAGACGGGTTGCAGCAAACCGTATGGGATGAGATCGAACGCAAACTCACCGTAACCAGAACGCGGTCGGCCACTTCATCGATGCACGACATATATGACAACCTCGAAGACGAGGTCGGCCGTTACGTCGAGGGCTTCCACGGGCTCAACCATAACACGATCGGCTTCATTGGCGTTGCCGGCGGGAAGATCCTCGGCTGCGATGTTTTTGCCGGTCCCGCGACTTACCGCAAGTATGAAAGCAGACTATTGCGGAGCTACGCACTGGACGCCATCGAACACCGCCGGCCGGACACCGTCCGCCACGATGCCCGCCGCTTTTTTGACAAGATCCGGCAGGGGCTGGCCAACAAACGTTTCAGCCGCCGATCGCATCACTTCACGTTGAAGGGCAGGGGGTTTTCAGGGCAGGGCATACACGATCAAGCTGGTATCGTTCATCTTTCCGCATTCCCCGGATAGTGCTTCAGAAGAACCTCGGTAAGTACGAAATAGTCGAATGGCTGGGCGGCGGCCGGTTCGGCGATGTCTTTCTCGCCCGGGATACGATCATCGACAAGCACTTCGCGCTGAAGGTATCGCGCATGCGCCGTGAGGAAGTAGCAATGCTCAAAGACGAAGCCCGGCTCCTGGCGGCCCTGGACCACCCGAATATCGTCCGCTTCTACAATATCGACTTCATCGACAACAAGTTCGTGCTGGTGATGGAATACGTCGCGGGGCATAATCTTCGCGATATCATCACGGAAAACGGCATCGACGTCAGCGAAGCGATATTCCTGCTCACGCAGATCGTCGATGGACTCGCTTACGCGCATGGCTGCGGCGTTCTTCACCGGGATCTCAAGCCCGAAAACATACTCATCTCCCGCGAGAAAAACGCGCATGCGATCAAGATCACCGATTTCGGCCTCGCCCGGTTCATCCGGGCCGGTTCGATATCAGCCTCGAGCGCCGGTACCCCGATCTACATGGCGCCGGAATCGTGGTCCGGGAGTTTCAGCGAGAAATCCGACATATGGAGTCTCGGTGTCATTCTCTACGAAATGCTCACCGGCGCGCCGCCTTTTCTCGATGACAGCATGGACGGGCTCCGCAAGAAGATCGAGCAACTATCGTTCACGGCTCCGGTTGTCTTGAGACACGAAATCCCCGCGCAATTGGAGAAGATCGTTTTCGCGGCGCTGGCGAGCGATCCCGCGTCCCGGCCTGGCGCGCGGGATGTGCTCGAGATGATCGCGCGCATGGAGGCGGGCGTGCCCGCCAGCAAGGTCCGGATACCGCGGAAGAAACCGGCGGCGATGCAGCTCACGGCCGCGCAGCGGGATATCCTTTCGTCGCTTGATGGCGCGGTGCTGGTGCACGGCCAGGCGGGTTGCGGCAAGACCACGACCCTTACGCAAGCGGTGAATTTCCTGCTCGATCAAGACGTCCCGATCTCGAGCATCCTCATCTGCACCTTCACCAACAAAGCGGCAAGTGACATTCGGGAGCGATTGCAGGGATCGGATCGCGCCGGCACGCACGATCTCTGGCTGGGCACGCTCCACACCCTCGGCTTCCGCATCCTGCGCCGCGATGCCGAACGCCTGAATCTCAACCCGGATTTCGTTATCCGGGATCCCAGGAACATCATGGAGGCAGCGGGGATCGAGATCGGCAAGTACCGGATCAACGCGGTGTTGAGATTCATTGAGATGTTGAAGGCAAGGGGGATCACGGCACCCCAATTCGAACCCAGGAGCGACTGGGAGAACGCATGCGCCGAGGTTTACCACCAATATGATACCTACATGAGAGAGAACAGCATCCTCGACTACGACGACTTGATCCTGCTTTCAATCCGGTTGCTCGAAGAGAACAGTGATATCCGACATTACTACCAGGGTCTCTTCGACTACATCTTCGTCGACGAGCTGCAGGACATAAACCCCGCGCAGTACCGGCTGATCGGACTCCTCTACAAAGAGAACATTTTTTTCACGGGCGACGGCGACCAGGCGATATACGGATGGCGCGGCGCGCAGAAAGAACTCATGTACCGCGTGCCCGCAGACTACCCGGCGGTGAGGATGTTCAATCTCACCCGGAGCTTCCGGCTTGCCCGGGCCATTGCCGACGTCGCGAACAGCCTGATGCAACGCGCCTCGACCATTGTCCCGGCCGGCGAGAAGAGCGACGTGTTCGTCTACGCCGCACGATCGGAAGAGGACGAGGCCGATTATATAGTGAAGGAGATCCGCAAACTGGAAAAAGAGGATTTCAGTTACCGGGACATGGCCATTCTCTGCCGGATGAATCAGCTGGCCCGGACTTACCAGGATGCGCTGGCCCGGGCGCGCGTACCCCATGCCCTGATCAGCGGTTCATCCCTGTATGAACGAAGCGCGGTGAAGCCGCTCATTGATTACCTCGAAGCCATCAAGGACTTCAGCCCGGGCAAAGCACCGCTCAGTGAATTCATCGACCGGGCCAATGGCATACTCCAGATCCCCGGCCGGAGTGCGGGCCGGGCGCAGGAGATCTACGAATACCATCTCACGAACCTGCACCTGCTCGACCCCGGAAAATTGATCGCGGATATCGTCGATCTGACCGGCCTCAGAAGCGCCGAGGTCGATGAACTGCAGGCCCTGGCCAGCGGTCAGCAATCCCGGGACCTGGTGAATTTCCTGAACCAGGTCCGGCTCGCGCAGGAACTCGACTTGGCCGAATGGAGCCGGGACGTCGTGAGGGTAATGACCGTGCACAGCGCCAAGGGGCTCGAGTTCCCGGTCGTATTCGTGGTCGATCTGGTGGAGGATGTCTTTCCGATGACCAGAAAAATGTCTTCGGGAAAAGAGATCGATGAAGAGAGGAGGCTATGCTACGTGGCGTTGACGCGCGCGCAACAAAGGCTCTACCTGCTGTATCCGAAATGGCGTCATGGCCGGTACCGGCAACCATCCCGTTTTCTTGTCGATATGTTCAAGGAGACGCCGTGATTCAACCGGACCGGCGCCTGCCCGACCGCTTCCTGAAATACACGACCGTCAGCAGGACCAGGATCCCGATCAGAAACAGAGTGGCAGCCAGCGTGTAGTCTCTCAAGAAAGCGGACGCCTCATCCCATGTCGCGCCCACATAGAAACCCGCGGTGATAAGGAAGATATTCCATGCAAGGACGCTGATCAAGCTGTAGCAGAATACCTTGTGCCGCGCGATGCCGACGATGCCCGCCGCAAAGCAGATCGGCGCCCGCATGCCGGGCAGGAACCGGTTGAGGATCACTATCAGATCACCCCGCTCGCGGAATTTCGCTTTGGCGCGTTCGATCAACGGCACCGGGAAGATACGGCCAAGAAATGACCGGGACAGGAATGCCAGCAGAGCATCGCCCCGCCATCGGCCGATATGATAGATCAGCATGATGCCGGTGATACTGCCCAGGACGGTCAGCACGCCCACCCAATACGGGCTGTAATGACCCCGGCCGGCAAGGAAGGAAAGAACCAGGACGAAAGCGTCCGACGGGTAGGGAGGAAAAATACTCTCGAACAGGGCATTGAAAAACAGGAACGAGTACACAGCGAACAGACTCTGGCGGCTGATCCATTCAAACATATCGGTCTGCCCCTGTTGAACTAAAACATAAAATCAAATTGTCCGCCTGCTTGTTTTTCTGACACCGATTCGCGGTTGACAAACGCATACTTCATGCTCAGCCTGATCCTTTGGATCGGGCGAATAGACAGATACACGAAACCGTAGTCGCCGTTATTATAGAGCATGCGGTTCCTCACGACGCCGGGCAGATCTATCTCATAGACATAGATGCGGGCTCCATAAGTATCGGTATCGAAGATACCGTAGCGCACCCGTGCATCCAACCGCCTGAGATCAAGAACCGCCTCGAGCGAGAAAGCGATGCCCCGTTCAATATCTTCATTATATACTGTCTTCTCCTCAAAACGCACATCAAAGAAGAGGGATCTCGTTGCCCTCAGCCGCAGCAGCGCCTCAGAGCCCGTCAGGTCGACATCGTTGGCGCGGTAGCGCCGCCGGAAATTAACGCGGGCATCGAGCATGCCGATCCTTTTCGCAAAACTCAGTTTGAGATCGTGCTTTGTTGTATCCTCGTCAAGCCTGTTGTCCATGTTCAAACTCAAACCAGCATCGATTATGGCGGAACGGTGCTTCAGGTCCAGCGTGCCCCCGGCGTGGTTGGCCGACGCCTCGGTTCCCTTCGGCGAGTAGAAACCCGCGGGGAAGTATTTTCCGGCAAGATTGAAATCGACGAAGGGAAAAACCGCGCTGAACCCGAAGAGGCCGCCGAAACGGTCCCTCCAGGAACGCGCGATCTCGCTGAAGACGACAAAGGACTCGCCGAAATATCTCAGCTCGACACCGGTCATGAAGAAATCGGCTCCGAAGAACCCGGTGACCGAATCCCTGGTCGCAAATCCGGGTTCATACCGGCATACATAGGAGCGGCTAGCGATCAACAAGTCCGCCGTTCGATAGCGCACGTCGTAACCAAGTATCTCCTCGTTGATCCGGTCCTTGCGGCTCAGCGACGCCGAATCGGTATGCTCGCCCGATGCGTCCAGCGAACGCGCAAACCCGAGCGAATCGATCGTCCCGTCGAGTTTTTGGTTGGAGAAGAAAAGCGTGTAATCGACGAACACCGAGTCGCTCAGCGCCGCGCCAAAGAACCCGGCGTTCTCGATCGTTGACGTATAGGGGATCAGACCCCGCTCGTTGAGCATGATCCTGAAATCGATGCCCTGGAAGAACGACCCGACCGGAGACAGCATGGCGCCCCCGCCCAGGTCGAGATTGTACTTGCCCAGCGCGAATTTCCTCCTGCCCTCGTCGACGAGCACGCCCGCCGCCCAGTGGTCAAAAAAACTGCTCTCATAGGGATCCCGCTCGGTGACCGCGTTGACCCCGCACTGACCGACCCAAACACCCAGCTTCGTGTAGTATTCCAGGGACGGTTCTTCGACCGGCAGCTCTGTCCGCACGCGGGCCCGCGCGTTCAATTTCTTTATCTCCACCTCTTTCCGGCCAATGGTCAGGAACGGTCTGATCACGTCAACGAGCGTCCGGTCGAACCCGGGGATGAGCGTCAGCTCCTCGATCGACTCGAAGGGCCCGCGCTCGGCGCGGTACTCGAGGATCTTCACGATATCGTTCAGTGAGAGATAAGGTATCCTTGCCAGCGCCTCGACATCGGCGCGATTGATGTCGACCGGGTCGGCCAGCAGGTTCTCAATATCCTTTGCTATCTGTTCAAGATCGAGATCCTGTTCGGTCTTGAAGATAATATCGTCTGTTATGCCGGCGAGGAACAAGAAGAGCAGGATCACTGCGTGAAGCCCACACCGAAAATGTGCGTCATGCCGAGTTGCTGATGGCGGCTGCCCGAGTAACTGAAGAACACCCTGCCTGGCGACAGCTTCATCCCGAATTCAAGCAGGACCGGTTGCGTGTTGACGCCCAGGCCCAGCAGCATGATCTCGTGCGGGGCGAACAGGATACCGCAGTTGTAGAACGGCAACCCGGCTGCAATCCCGCGCACCGAGAAATTGAAGCCAAGATTTGCCCGCGGGCGGTAATCAAAACGTACCGCATAGCTCACCGGTGTGCAGTCAACGGCGGAGATCCTCGGTACGTTGACATTGTTCACCCACCCGCTGAACGAAAGGTCCCCGGCATCGAGCAGACCGCCGGCCTTTATCGAGTAGGTGAAATCGTTGCTCAGGTCTCTGACCAGACAATTCATACCGGTGATACCGAAGCCGAGCGCGATATAGTCCGTAACCGGAAATCCTGCGCCGAAGCCGAGGAGATTCTCCCGGTACAGGTCGTGGCCAAAACTCGCCGCCCTGATGCTGTATCTTCCGACCTGTGAATAGACCCCGACGGTGCGCAGCTCGGGCAGTTCGAACCGCTGCTCACTGCCCAGCATCACCTCGAATTTCTTCTGGTGCAGGTATGCGGGATTGAATTGTTCTTCGTGCAGCATGCTGCCGGGGAAAAGAAAGGAATCGAAGAATCCGAGCAAAAGTAGTATCACGAACCGGTATGGCTGCTGTATTTATCCAGCGTCTGCTGGTTCTACGGTCAAGGTCATATGCTCCACGCCGGTGACGCGCACCTTCTTTCCTTTTTCGATCTTCTGCGCGCTGACCGCATTCCACAGCTCGCCGTGGACAAATACGGTTCCGGCTTCCGTCCCGATATCGCTGCGCGCCGTCCCGATCTCGCCCAGCATTCCCTCGCGGCCGGTGGCTCGTTTCTTGAATTGTGCACGGACGCCCAGGGTCAAGAGAAAGATAACAAATCCAGCAACCACGATGACGACCAGCATGATCACCTCCCATGAAACGCGCAAATAAGGCACATCGCTCTCGAACAGGATCAAGGAACCGAATATCAAAGCAACAATACCGCCAATAGCTAAAAGACCCTGTGAAGTCACATATATCTCCAGGATGAAAAGGACCGCCGACAAAATGATCAACGCGAGGCCCGCGTAATTCACCGGCAGTATATGCAGCGAATAAAACCCCAGGATCAGACATATCCCGCCGACCACTCCCGGGAAGATCATCCCCGGGTTCTGTAGTTCAAAGAAGAGACCGTAGATGCCCAAGAGCAGCAGCACGTACGCTATGTTGGGATTGGTCAACAGCAGCAATAGACGCTCCCGCAGTGTCATTGTCACTTCACGCACCGGCCGGCCGGCCGTTGTCAGGACGACCTCGGCTGAGCCGACCCTGACCTTTCTGCCGTCCAACCGCGCGATGAGATCATTGTCATCTTCGGCGATCAGGTCGGTCACGCCCAGTTTCAGCGCGGTCTCGGCGTCCACCGATGCACTCTCCCGCACCGACTGCTCGGCCCATTTCTCGTTCCGGCCTCGTTCCCTGGCCAGGGCTTTCAGATATGCAACGGCATCGTTCGTCACCTTCTCGATCATTACGCTGTCCATCTTTTCGCCGCCCATGGACACCGGATGCGCGGCCCCGACGTTCGTTCCGGGCGCCATCGCCGCTACGTGACTGGCGTACAGGATGAAAACGCCGGCCGACGCGGCACGCGCGCCCCTCGGTGCGACATACACGACCACCGGCACGGAGGCATTGAGGATCCTCTTCGTTATCTCGCGCATCGAGAGATCGAGGCCTCCCGGCGTGTCCATTTTGATGATCACGCACGCCGCACCATTTTCTTCGGCAATACCGATCACGCGCAACGTGTAGGAACTGCTCGCCGGGCTGATGACTCCATCGAGATCCGCAACGATCACATCATTGACGCAGAACAAGGACAAAAACAACGCGAACATACGAAAGAATAATCATATCCAATGTCAAGTCAATAGCCAGTCCGGCGCTGAAAACAATACTACACGTCAACTGCACTCTTGACAAAATTGAAATAATGATTATAATCGCACAAAAGGAGGTAAGAATGCCTGCAAAAAAGAAAGCTAAAAAGAAAGCAAAGAAGAAGACAACGAAGAAAAAGAAGTAATAGTTGCGTTTGAGAAGGGGGAGCAATCCCCCTTCTTCTTTTTTTAACAACATTCACACAACACTGATGTTGACTTTCAACCGATGCTACATATAATGACACAATGGGCGCGCAGGAATTCGAGAGTCTCCGGGAGAATATCAGCCGGAACATCATCGAGATTAAGTCAATAATAAAAAACTCCGGTTCGGGCGATGTTCTTGACCGCAAGGCGTTCGACCGGAGCATCTATCTCTTCCAGAGCATCGTCCGTTTAATGATCAACGTCGGCAACAACATCATAATAGAACATAACTTCCGCTCGCCCATGAATACGGCCGATGTCTTCATAAGTCTCGCCGAGCAAAATGTAGTACCCCTGGCGGCCGTTCGGGGCATGAAAAGAGCCGCATTGGCGATGCCGAAAATAAAGAACATCACGGACGCCGAGTTGATCGAGATCATGGCCGGCTGCATGGACGACTTCAGCCAGTGTCTGGTATCCTATGCTGAATTTTTTGAAAAACAGGATCGCGGGGAAGACACATGAACATAATCCTTTACGTATTCATCTTCGCACTTGGCACGGTGATCGGCAGCTTTCTCAATGTCTTGGTCTACCGCCTGCCCAGACAGAGATCGATCATTGCCCCGCGCTCCTTCTGCCCCGAATGCAAGAAAACTATCGCGTGGTATGAAAACATACCGATCTTGAGTTTCCTCCTCCTGCGCGGCCGCTGCTCGAAGTGCGGCAAGAGGATATCGTTCCGCTACCCCTCTGTCGAACTCCTGACCGGGCTCCTCTTCATTTACGCCTTCGGCCGCTTCGGTCTCGGCTACGAATTCTTCTTCACTGCCTTCTTCTTCTGCGCCCTGATCGTAATCTCCTTCATCGACTTCTCGTTCCAGGTGATCCCGGACATGATATCGATCCCCGGCATATTCCTGGGAATCATATTCCAGCTCATCCGGGGGGATTTTCTCGCTGGTATCTTCGGCATGGCTTTTGGCGGCGGGCTGATCCTGTTCATCCGCGTTATCGGCGGTTTGGTATACAAGAAAGAAGTGATGGGTCTCGGTGACGTCTACCTTACGGCGATGATCGGTGCCTTTGTCGGCTTCCCGTTCATCCTGCCGGCAATATTCATCGGCGCGCTGGTCGGCGCCGTCCTGGGCATCCTGTATATTGTCTCCACCCACCAGGACCGGGAGAGCCCGATCCCCTTTGGCCCCTTCCTGTCGATCGGCGGGGCCGCGGTCATCATATTCCAGCCGCAGATCAGTGCGCTCTTCGCCCTCCTCGGCGTCTACTTATAACCTACGATCCGTTCAGTGTTCTCAATGTTGGAGTATATTTCGCGCACCCGATGCCAGCGACAGACAGCTTCCGTGAATTCTGTGCGATGATAAAAAATTCAGTGCCAAAAAAAATGAGTTCAGTGATTTCAGTGTTTCAAAGATCAGATTCAGTGTCTTCAGTGTTCCAGAGGTATCGTTCAGTGTTTTCAGTGCTTCAAAGGTCAAATTCAGTGTTTTCAGTGTTATGAAGATATTGGCAATCGTCGGGCCGACCGCTGTCGGGAAGACCGCTATCGCGGTTAAACTGGCGCGTCTTATCCAGGGCGAGATCATCTCGGCCGATTCAAGGCAGATCTACAAGCACCTCGATATCGGCACCGCAAAACCGGATGCGCGCCAGAGGAAGCGGGCAAAATTCCACCTGATCGATTTTGTCGAACCCGGCGATGACTATTCCTGCGGTCAGTTCGCCCGCGACGCCGGGGCCAAGATCGAAGCAATAACAAAAGGGAGCAAAGTCCCGATCGTGTGCGGCGGCACGGGATTGTATATAAAGGCTCTCTTTCACCCGCTCGATGAGCTCCCGCGGTCCGGCCGCGAAACGAAGAAACGGCTGCGCACGATGTTGGAAGAGCATGGTACTGGATACCTGTACAAAAGATTATCGGTCATCGACCCTCAATGGGCGCGGCAGATCAAGCCCCAGGACACGCAGCGGATCCTGCGGGGGCTCGAGGTCTACGAGACGACGGGAAAACCCCTGAGCAAAATGCTCGGAAAGGCGAAGCGGCGCGCCCGTTTTTCTCCCTTATACATCGGGCTCAACATACCGCGTGAAATCCTTTACGCCAGGATCGATCAGAGGTTCGACGAGATGTTGAAACAGGGCCTGGTCAGAGAAGCCGAATCGCTGCTGGCGCGGGGTCTCGATCCTTCATCGAACGCGTTGCGGACCATCGGCTACAAAGAGATCATCGATTTTCTGCGGGGACGGTCGACGCTCGAACAAGCGGCCGAAAAAGCAAAACGCCGAACCCGCAACTACGCCAAGCGCCAGCTCACCTGGTTCAAGAAACTGCCGGATATCCACTGGCACAACCCCCAAGATCCGGGAATTGTCCAGACCATCGCTGAGCACTTTGACCGAAACAGGATAGGACTTCCCTGAACAGCGAAAACCCAACATTGCCAATTGTTGTCTTATAAGTCGCCTATCGAGAAAGAGCACCCGTGAATAAACTCTGCGTGCGATGCGGATTATCACAACACTGCGTTAGAAAATAGACCTACTGATTTCGGCAAAAATACGTTTACCTTTCAGAAAAAACGAATATCAAACCATTGTAGTTGCTTGATTTATCAAGCATTT
>JACUUY010000224.1 GCA_014859085.1 Caldifarciminota bacterium | reverse complement strand
CCGTCCACCCCACGGTGCGGATCGGGCTGATGAAGCCGATCAGACAAGAGGTCGTACGCATCATTGCCGAATCAAGCTGCCGCTGAAGACACATTTCATTGAGGACACGCCTGCGGCTGGAGACACGCTTCGCTGCATGGAACATAGCATGCGCCGGGGGGCATGGGTGCAGCGGAGCCTCGGAGCATCACTTCTGAAAATCGGAGAATCGATGCCTCGGAGCGCTACCGCCGCAGAAGCTGAGAAGGTAAGCACCACAAACTCTAAATCCTAAGCACGAAATCCTAAACAATACCAAAATTCCAATACCAAAACCAATCCTGTGCCGGCGTTGATGTGTGGCAAGGCTTTCAGCCTTGCAGAAACGGTTTCCTAAGGTACAGCTGTCTTGGTAATTGGTGTTTTGCATTTTGAATTTGTTTAGGATTTAGAGTTTAGTGCTTAGGATTTGATTCAGCGTATGAGACAGTATCAGTGAATGAACACAAAGTAGCTCGTTATGAGTCCTATTCCGCCCCAGGCCAGGTCTTTCCAGGAAAAATGTTGTTTCTTCTTCAAATCATAGAATTCCTTGCCGAATGCCGCGAGGGCGGTGAGTGATACGGCATAGACCTTGCCTCTTTCCTCATCCCGGTCGAGACGGCAGACATAGAAGTGATACGTGAGCCCGGGGATCGCAAAGCCAGCCGAGAAGTGCAGTAGTTTGTCGTATCCGAACCAGGGATCACACATGACCCTGCTCATTTCCGGCATGATCTTCAGCGTATCGCGCGGTGCGGATGTAGTATCGCTGGGACTGTCAGCCGGCTGCGCGCTGAGCATCGCAACCACCAAACACAGAGTAATAATAGCCCGGGACATTCAAGGAATTATAACAATAACATGCTGCGTGTCAATCTGAAGCTTGAACAGGACGGGCGTAAACGCCCTACTCCGGGTGACTGGAGTAGAGCCTTTAGGCTCGTGCCTGCTATATAAGTTGAGATCGCCACGCCCTGCTTGCGCAGGGCTCGCGATGACAATGACAGCACTTCCGGCATCGTGAATCATGGATCATGTATCTAGTATCGAGTATCTAGTATCTCGTTGTTTGGTATCCAGGATCAGGTTTATAAATTCGAAATCCGAAATTCGATGTTCGAAATGCCGTTATCGGTAAGGTGGTTCTTGACTTCGTCGTGTTCGCGGATATAATTGCCGGCATATGAACCCGGTTATTCTGAGTTTCGCCGTCATACTGCTCAACCAGACCCCATTGCTCAACGAGAGTTTTACCGATACTGCATTCCCGCCGGCTGGCTGGGACACCCTGCGCTCGGACACAACCATGAACAACTGGTACCGTTATTACTACGGCACGGCCGTGCCGGATGCATACCAGGCACGGGTCAGGGTCTATGATGCCAATAACTTGCAGAGGACCGGCTGGTCAACACTGAAGACGGAGCAGGTCAACATGGCGAGCGCGGCCGGCCAGGAAAGCCTCTTCTTCTGGTACCGGTTCTCCGTGGATGCGAACAACCTCGGACCCGACGACACGATGTACGTCGATATCTCGAACAACGACATGGACTGGATCAATCTCATGAAACTCGGCCAGGGCGCGGATACGAACGTGTGGCAGACCGCGCGCATCGACCTCTTGCCTTATGACGACTATGCAACGGCGCGCATCCGATTCCACTACGTAGACCAACCTAATGATTCTCTGGCCAGCTTCAACTGCAATTTCTGGCTGGACTCGGTCCAGGTCCTCAACTACGACACGATCCCGGAGACGGTCGTGCTCAACGAACTGTGTCCTGATCCCCGGACCTTTGACCACAACGCCAACAACAATTTCAGCAACCTCGACGAGGAGTATATCGAACTCTTCAACGCGACGAACAACGCGATCTCGATCGCACATAACGTGATAAGCACCGGACCCGGCACCCTGACCATACCGGCCGGCTTCACGATCCCGGATTCCGGATACGTGCTCCTCTATGCAAGCGGCGAGTTATTGGTGATCGACAGGAACGGGAATGTCACGCAGAGCGGAACGTGGCTCGGCACCTGGCCC
>JACUUY010000003.1 GCA_014859085.1 Caldifarciminota bacterium | reverse complement strand
CCTCAAAAACACCACATCACCTTGGGTTAGATTTTATTTTGATGAAAGACGTAGGTGAAATGGGATATTGCCACAGCAGAAATCTGCCCTGGCCGTGCTGTTAGAGGCAGCCCTGGTCTTGTTGCTCGCCGACTTAATTGCTTATTATATACAGAAACCGTGCCCCGTCAATACTCAACAGACCAACCGGTCGTAGATTCCGTCCAGGGGCCATACTTTGTTGACTTTTCAAAGACCTGAAGGTATGCCCCATACAACAAATTCGAAATCCGAAGCATGAAATACGAAATTCCGCAAATTCACAAATCTTTGATTTGTACGAATTTGCGAGAATCTCCGTAGAGTCTCGGCGACTCTACGAGAGTCGTCGGACCTCGTTCTGGCAGTGCCGGAACGGGACAAATACGAAATCCGAATATCGCAACTTGATACTGGATACTCGATCCTAGATTCTCGATGCTGGATTAGAGCACGGTCATTCTCCGGTTTAGCCGGAGAATCCAGACTATCTGTATCCTGTGGAACAAACCAACCTGCGTGTTCTTTCAAGAAGATAAAAGGTTGAGAAATCCGGCACCTGCCAGAACATATGATCGCGGCGCCGGTTTAGGTATTTAGTCATTTAGGTATTTAGGATTTTGAATGTTCTTGGGTAGCGTCTTGCAGCGCATTGACGGAGTAGATGGTTACGGGTATAATCCGTCCATGATGGAGAATATGGCTGGCCGGCGGCAGACGTTTTTGAAGTATCTTTGCTTCATCGTGGCGATCGTGATATTCGCCGTCATCCACGAAAGCCTGCACGTGCTTGTCGCCCTGGCATTCGACGAATACCAGTGGTTTGTGGTCCATCCCTATGGATTGGAGGTAATATTCAAAACCGAGCCGGCCGCTCGGCAGGGCGTGGCGTGGGGTTTCATCTCGGGCACGAGCAACATGGTCACCATCTTGATCGGCTATGTGCTGTTCATCTCCAGGAACAGGATACGCTCGTTGCCGCACTTCTCGATGAGAACGCTGGGTTATTACGCGACGATCATCTTCTTGCTGGTCGATGCTTTCAATCTCTCGATCGGTCCCTTCATTTACGGAGGGGACATCAACGGAATTGTCCGGGGGTTCGGGATCAACCGGTACGCTGTTCAGTCATTATTCTTCGTCGTGCTTTTGGTGAACCGGGAACTCATTGCGCAGAAAGTCATGCCCCTGTACGGTGTAAGAACCAGGCACCCGTTGTTCATCCCCTGGTTCAAACCAAAAGGCACGAATCAAAGCAGCACATCCCAATAGATCGGGTAGCAGCGCGCCCTGACGAAAAACTACTCTTATATCCAGTATCAAGTATCCAGCATCAAGAATCTCTTTTCATGATCAGCCCGGGCCCGGGTTGGTATCTTACTGTCGCTTCTTTATTTCAACGTCGCCGTGCGCGCTGGCGATCTTGATCTTGGCGCCTGCCTTATTTACGATGCCGCATAATTTATCGCCTTCTTTTTTGCGGTCGATCAGGGTGAAGTCGCAGGTGGCCGTGCCGTCCTCGGTTTCGATCTCGACCTCGGCTTCGATCTTCTCGTCGAGCCGCAGGATCACGTTGCCGTTCTTGGATTTGATCTTCAGCTTATCCACGGTCTCGTAGTCAAGATCGATATCGCCCGAAACGATCTCGCCTTTGAGCGAGCCTGATAGATCCTTGCCGGTCACGTCGCCGGATACGGATTCGATATCTATGGCGCCATTGACGTTCGCCAGACTGATATCGCCGGAGACACCGGCAATGACGAGGTCTATCTTCTTCGGTGCGGCGATCTTCACGTTGCCGCTCAGCGCTTTTATGGCGATCGAATCGCCGTGCTCTTTGATCCTGGCAAAACCGTCCTTCTCGATCAGGATGTTTTCCCGGTCCGTGCCCCGGACTTCCAGATCGCCGCTGATTCCCTTGAAGACGATCACCTTCTTGCCCGGATATTCCTGGGATGCGGCTTCAGCCGTTTCGGAAAAAGCGTCGCCAAGCGCGACGCTGATCACCCTTGGCAATCCTTCGAGCGAAGTCCATATCTTGTGCCGGCCTCCTTTTTCGGCCGACCCGGAGCCGGAGATCGCTTCGAGCAGCCGCTCGGCCTCTTGTGCGTTGATCTTGCCCTCTTCGAGGAGGGTCAGGATCTTTAGCCGTTCATTCAATGTACACCTCCACGTACTCGCCTTTGGTTTCGTCGGTCACCTCGGCGAGCACGAATTTCTCTCCTTCACCGAGGCTGTCAATGACCTCGTCGATCATCTCCGGTGTGAATTCGTCGAGCGCGATCTCCCGGCCGTGCATGTTGACCTTCATGCCCTCGGGCACCATGCCCTTGAATGCCCGACCGAGCTTCGAGGCCAGTTTCAATACCGCGATCGGTATGTTCACGTTCACCGTGGGTTTGTCGCCGCTGGAGCGGTCGTACACCCGGACCTTGAAGAAACGCTTCTTGCCGCGCGCGTCCTTTACCGCATCGAGCAGGCGGTCGGCTTCTTCAGGCGTCAGTTTGCCATCGGCGACCATTTGCAGGATCTTCTTCTTTTCTTCAGACATGTTTCTCTCCTTTCAATCAACTTTCCTTCATCCCTACTTTCTTTTTCGCTGCTTCAATATCGCGATCGCTTCGTCGACCGACATCTCGCCGCGCGCGAGCGCTTCGAGCGGATCAGTATCCGTATCTCCGGCGACCGGGGAGAGGCCGAGGTTCTTGAGCAGGTTTTCGATCCGGGACTTGATCGTCGGGTACGAGACGCCCAGCACTTTCTCCATGTCGGTTATCCGGCCCTGGGTGCGCAAAAATATAATGAGGAATTCGTGGTCCTCTTCAGACAGACGGCAGAATTCACAGACCTCAAATTCCTTCTTGATCTTCAGGTCGCACTTCGGGCACTTCAGCTCGCTGATGACCATCCTTTCGCTACACGATGGACAATTGAATAATTTAACTTTCATGATACATTATAATCAATAATTTCAATTTGTCAATGGGTAAAATGAAAGAAAATCAATATATGTTGATATTCCGTAAGTAATTTACGAGATATGATCCACGATACATGATCCATGATATGGAAATCATCGTAATTGCGGGCCTTTGCGTGGCGGCAGAGAGTATGCCAGAAACAGGGTCTCAGTGAAGAAATAGAGGTTACAGCGGGTGTGAATCTATGGCCTGAAAATTGTCAAATTGTCAAGCACCGTCCCTAGCTCGGATCGCTAACCCGGCCCATGAACAGGATGGCCTGGGTTCTCTTGTCCCGGATCATGAAGACAAATGGGTGATCGGCGCGGAATTCGATCCTCGGCCGTACCGACACCGTCTCCATCATAACGCCGGTCGCGGCCGCGGCCTCAGTCCCTTCTTCATTGACCTCGACAAATGCCTGGTGAATGACCGCACTGATGAAGAGATCACCTCTGCCGTTCATGCCGGAGAAATCGGCCCGGGGAGAAAATGCGATCGCCATACCCATATCGCTGAGGGTGGCATTGAGGTTATATTTTGTCTCAAGCTTGAAACGCGGCATGAAGACATCAACTTCTTGCCGGCTGAGTTGCCTGGTCCACGCATACAGGTGCGCGGTGTCGAGCCGCGCTTCGAGCGTCTGGGCGTCGCGCGTGCGCGGCAGCATGACGAGCATGGCGAGCGAATCGCCGCTGTAGGGTAGTTCCAGAACCTGCACCTCAGGGGTTTCGGTATACGGAAACCGCGCGTTCATCATGGTCATCATGGGCACGGATACGGTATCCCCGGTGCTTGTAAAGAAAGGCTGGTCAGTCGTCTGCGCTTCTTCGAACCGCTGCTGCCAGTCCGCCTTGAAATAGATGGCATTGGTGAGCACGAGCCGGGTCAGGACCGAGAGTGCGCCGGACGGGATCAAGTCCTTGATCTTCTGCCGGGTCTGATCGGCGACCCAGTCATTGATCGTCTTGCGCGCTCCTTCGGCATCGGTCTTGAAATCGAGATTCGCCGCCCGGCCCATGTAGTATTCTTCGATGATGGCTATGTACTCCCGCAGAAAGCCGTGATCGTGCTGCGCCCAGAGCGCATTTGCCGTATTGAGCTCATATTCAGCATCAGGAGAGTTTATGATGGTCAACAGGTCCTTGATAGCAGTCTTCCGCATGTCAGGGTCATCTGGCGCATGGAGTGTTCGCTCCATCTGCTCGGCCGTTCCTGCACGCGCGCCTTCATAGGTCATGGCCAGAGCCGTCCATATGCTGTACGGAGAAAAGAAAATGTTCTCCTGTTTCTCGCTGAGCCGGGCATAGAGATCCAGGCAGAATTGATTCGCGGCGGCGACGACGTTCATATCTTGCCTGGGCACAGGATTCTCGTTGGCTCTTGGCACCGCTGATCCGCAGCTCATGTACAATAAAACTGCAGCCGCTGGAACGATCGTTCTTTCAAACATGATAGACTCCTTCCAGGGTCGGCCCTCGAAATGAGAGATCAATGTCGGTGCCAGGACGGCATCTTGGACATTGCCCCGGATATTGCGGGCTGTGCCATAATTTGCCGGCTTCCTGCAGTCGTATTGTCAACCACCGTCTTCTTCTGTGCAGAGGTCGGGAATCTATGGTACTTACGACTTGTTTGGAGTTTGAATTTTGTGATTTGTTTGGAATCCGGTGCTTGTGCTTTGTAATTTGCCAGATCATTATGTGCCGGGCCCTGAAGATGTCTTGAAAATTGTCAAATTGTCAAGCACCGTCCCCCTTTATGGATATACCCGCTCCAGCATCCTCGGGAATGGGATGGTCTCGCGGACGTGCTTGATGCCGCAGATCCAGGCGATCGTGCGCTCGATGCCCAGGCCGAACCCGCCGTGCGGGCACGTGCCGTACTTTCGCAGGTCCAGATACCACTGGTAGGCCTCGACCGGCAACTTGTTGTCCTTTATGCGCTTGAGCAGAACGTCGTGGTCGTCCTCGCGCTGGCCGCCGCCGATCAGTTCGCCGACGCCTTCGGGGCCGATCATGTCGACGCTCAGCGAAAGGGTATCATCGGCCGGGTCGCGTTTCATGTAGAACGCTTTTATCCCGGCCGGGTAATGGTGAACAAAGACCGGCCGGTCAAAATTCTCCGAGATTATCGTCTCGTGGGGTGCGCCAAAGTCGTCGCCGGGTGTGAATTCTTTGTCCTTCTCGCGGATGATGTCGACCGCTTCCTGGTAAGTGATGCGCGGAAACGGCTTCTTGACGCTCTGGAGCTTCATGATATCCCGTTCGAGCGTTTCGAGCTCGGGCCTCCGGTTTTCGAGTATGCGGCCGACCACGTACACGGTCATGTCCTCGGCCAGGTCCATCACGCCGTCGAGCTCGAGAAAGGCGACTTCCGGCTCGAGCATCCAGAATTCGGTCAGGTGGCGCCGCGTCTTCGATTTCTCGGCGCGGAAGGTCGGGCCGAAACAGTAGACCTTGCCGAGCGCGCCGATCGTCGCTTCGTTATACAGCTGGCCGCTCTGCGTCAGGTAGACCTTCTCGCCGTAGTAGTCGACCGGGAACAGTGTTGTCGTTCCCTCGACCGAGGCCGGGGTGAGGATCGGCGTATCGGCATTGATGAACCCCTGGTTGTCAAAGAAGTCGCGGCACGCTTTGATCAGTTCGTGCCGGATGCGCAGGACCGCATTTTGTTTCTTCGAGCGCAACCACAGGTGCCGGAGCGGAAAGAGGAATTCTATCGAATGCTCTTTGGGCGTTATCGGGTAGTCCTGAGCGGTCTGCAGCACGAGCAGATCCTGCACCACGATCTCGCAGCCGCCCGGTGCCCGATCATCCTTTCGGACACTCCCTTTGACGATCAATGATGACTCCTGGGTGAGTCTGCAGGCGGCATCGAATACCGGATCTGCAACTTCGCCCCGGGCGAGGACCGATTGCACGATGCCCGTGCCGTCGCGGACCAGGAGAAAGCATATCTTGCCGCTCGAGCGTTTCTTGTAGAGCCAGCCCTTAACCGTAACTTCCATGCCGATATGCCGGACAAGATCCTCGATATATGTCTGCATGGGTCAAATATACCTACCCCCGGGACAAAGTCAAGCATTATGGGTTGACAAATCGTCGCTGGTGGATATAATAGAACGTTATGTTCATGGCTTTTAATGAAGGAGGCTAATGCCGACAATCAATCAGTTAATTAGGAGAGGCCGGAAGCGGGCGGCGTCGAAGAGCAAGGCGCCGGCTTTGCAGCAAAATCCCCAGCGTCGCGGCGTTTGCACGCGCGTTTACACGACGACGCCCAAGAAACCGAATTCAGCGTTGCGCAAGGTATGCAAGGTCAGGTTGACCAATGGTTATGAAGTGACTTCGTACATACCGGGTGAGGGCCACAACCTGCAGGAACACTCGATCGTGCTCGTGCGCGGCGGCAGGGTCAAAGACCTGCCGGGTGTGCGCTACCACATCGTGCGCGGCAAATACGATACGGCCGGTGTTGAAGGCAGGAAGAAGAGCCGTTCGCTCTACGGCGTGAAGCGGCCCAAGGAAACACAGGCAACGTCATAGCGGAGGAGATATGGGAAGAAGGAGAAGAGCCCAGGTAAGGAAAGTGCAGCCGGATCCGAAATTCAACAGCATGGTCGTCAGCAAGTTCATCAATAACCTCATGTGGGACGGGAAGAGAAGCGTTGCCCAGAAGATCCTCTATGGTGCAATTGCAGCCATCGAGAAACAGACCAAAGAAGACGGCCTTGCGGTTTTCGAAAAAGCGCTGAATAATGTCAAACCCGTGCTCGAGGTGAGACCGCGACGCGTTGGCGGCGCAACGTATCAGATCCCGATGGAGGTCCGTCCGGCAAGGAAGGAAAGTCTCGCCATAAGGTGGTTGATCCGCATTGCCCGTGGCCGGGCTGAGTACCGGATGGAAGACAGGCTGGCGCAGGAGATCATCGCCGCAAGCAAGAACGAGGGCGGCGCCATCAAGAAACGGGAAGAAGTACACAAGATGGCTGAGGCGAATCGCGCGTTCGCTCATTTCCGCTGGTAGCAAAAACCCCCCAATAGACTCACATGAAAGACCTGGAGCGAGGACTACTTAGCGCGGCCAGAGTCGTCATCGACAAATGCCTGGCGGTCAGGGCTGGCGAGAAGGTTGTCGTTGTCACGGATGAACCATGTCGCGCCGTCGGCGTTTCGATCTGGACCGCTTTGCTCGCGAAGAACGACCCCCTGCTTATCGAAATGAAGCCGCGCTCCATTCACGGCGAAGAACCGCCGCGGACCGTTGCCGAGGCGATCCGGGCCTGCGATGTTTTCATCATGCCGACCAGTTGTTCACTGACACATACCCGGGCAAGGATCGAAGCAAACAAGGGCGGCGCCCGGGGCGCGACCATGCCCGGCATCACGGTTGAAATGATGCTCCGGACGCTCAATGCCGATTACTCGAGGATCGCCCGGCTGACAAAGAAACTGGGCAGAATCGTCGACGTCGCCCGACATGTCTGCATTGAATCGGACAACGGATCCATACTGGAACTTGATCTTACCCGGCGACGGTGCTACCTGGACACGGGGATCGTCAAACACACAGGCGGGTTTTCGAACCTACCGGCCGGCGAGGCGTATGTCGCACCGGTTGAGGAAAAGAGTCACGGCCGGATCGTTGTTGACGGTTCCTTCGCGCCGGTCGGCGCCCTTGCTGAACCGGTCATCCTCGAGATAGAAAAGGGCAGGATCAAGAATCTCAAGGGCAACCGTCAAATGAATTCCCTTTTCAACCGCTACGGACGCAACGAGCGAACGCTCTGCGAGTTTGGCATCGGTACGAATTACAGGGCCGCAGTTACCGGCAATGTGCTCGAGGACGAGAAGGTCCTCGGCACGATACACGTTGCCTTTGGTAATAATCTGGCTTTCGGCGGCCGCAACAAGGCGCGCATTCACCTCGATGGTGTGATACGAAAACCAAGTGTGTGGCTTGACGACATGCCGATCATCAAGAAGGGCCAGTTTTTGATCTGAACGCACTTGGCGGGTTTGTTTCTGTCTTTATTCCTCATTAGTCTTCCAATAACCGAGATAGAATTTACGGGTAACGAGTCGGTACCGGCGCGCAATCTGCGTAAGGAGATCGTCTCCAGGGTCGGTGAGGAATACAGCGATCTCGACATCAGTTACGATGTCGAGCGTATAGGTTGGTTCTATCGCGCTCGGGGTTTTTTTGCGACCAAAGTGACGCCCGAGGTCGCGATACACCGCGATCTCGTGTCCATCGTATTTCACGTTGAAGAAGGCTTCAGACCGCGCATCGAGGAGATCGTCGTTGTCGGTGAGACCGTACCGGATGTCAAGAACTACCTGCGCGCGCGGACCGGCGATCACTACATCCAGTCCCGGCTCAATGAGAGCGCTCGCGCGCTGGAGGATCACTTCAAAGACCGGGGATACCCGTTCGCCGAAGTTGAACACTCGGCGCTGCCCGATTCCGGCATTCTCGTCTTCAAAGTCCAAAAGGGCGGGCTGTATTATATAAGGAAGATCGAGGTGCGCGGTGTGACGAGGACCCGACCCCACCTCGTGCGGCGTGAGGTTGAACTCGCACCCGGCGATATCTACAACAAATCCAGGGTCTACAACAGCCAGCGCAGGATCTACGCGCTTGGATTTTTCAGTACGCTCCAGGTCGAAATGACAAAGGTCGAGCCGGACAGTCTTGATCTGATCTTTAACGTAAGAGAACTGAAGTCGCGCATCCTCAATTTCGGGATCGGCATGACGCTGCCGTTCAGCTTCTTGCTTTCCATCGGCATTGAGGAATTGAATCTTGCCAATATCGGCCACCGCGTCAACGTCACGCCGCTTTTCAAGGTGAATATCGAACGGGAATGGGAGGTGAAGGTTGAGGGGAGGTACACGTTGCCCCATATCACCCCCCTGCGTCTCAGTATTTCGACGCTGCCGTTCGTCTGGTTTGAAGACAAGAGTGACTTTTTCCGCTACACGAGAGGCAATGAATTCAGGGTGACCAAGGTATTCACCGAACATGCCGCATTGAATGTTGCACACCAGTACAAGTACATGCGGCTCGAGCCGAGGGTCACTCTGCCCGATACGATCAGAGGTGCAACCAACAGCGCAAAAATGCAATTCCTGCTCGACTTCCGGGACGAGTTCTTCAATCCCAGAAAAGGATTCTATATGGTGCCTGCGCTGGAATACGCGGGCGGAATATTCGGGGGGGAGAATCATTTCGTGCGTCTGGAGAGCGAAGAACGCGTTTTTGTGGAGTTCCTCGGCCAGGTGATCGCGCAGCGTTTCAAATCCGGCGTTCTCATCCCGACCAACGGAGTGTCGGTCTACGAGATGTACTACCTCGGAGGTCAGTATTCGCTGCGCGGCTATCCCGAACGGTCGCTGGGCCCTGATTCATTTGCCGACGAGCGGTACGGAAGGATACTGTTGAACCTGAACCTTGAATATCGGATCGGCTTGCCGCTGAATTTTGGTCTGGTTGGATTCTTCGATGCCGGATACATTGACAATGAGATTGATTTTTCAGACAGCGAATACCTGAAAACGACCGCGGGCGTCGGCATCCGTTATTTCACGCCGATCGGCCCAATACGGCTCGATTGGGGCTTTCCGCTCCAGGAGAAGGGAAGCGAGCTGTATCTCGGTATTTATCATACTTTCTAGCCCAGATGAAGCGTTATTTCAGGCATATCATCGGACCCGTCGCTTTTGTTCTGATCATTGCCGCCGCGGTCCGGTTCGTGACCAGTGTTGAATTCGGCAAACTGACGCTCAACATATTGGAGCGCGTAACCGGTGTCAGTATCGAGTACCGGGCTATCAAGGGTAACATACTCCAGGGATTTCGGATCGAAGAATACTGCGTACGGTTGTCGGACGGCGACCGCGCCTGCGGCGCGGCCGCGGAGCTCCACTATCGCTTCAACCCGTTCATGCTCCAGTTGCCCAATCTGTTTGAGATCAACCTGCTCGAGCCGAGGGTCACGATCGAAGCGAAGAAGCACGTTGCGAAGACCCCTGTTCCGGGCGTGCCCAACATACGGCTGGGTTTGAGGATGAGTGTGAAAAACGGGCAGATAACATACAAGGCAGAGAAGATCTACATGGCCGATGGCATATCCGGTATCGTCTTCGCGGATTTCATCGGTTCCCGGATGCATTTCCTGACAAAAAATCTTTCTCTGCGCTCCGAAGAATACTCGTTAGACCTCAGAACGATCGATCTCGATGTCGACATTGACAACGAGAAGGTCAAGGTCAATTCCTTGAGGGTGAACGGCGAGGGCTTGGTCTTCAGGGGCAAAGGTTCCTATTTCTTCGAGCCGCCCCATGCCGCTTTTGAATTCGAGGACGCACGGATCGATCTGAAGAAAGTAGGCGTTCCCGAAGGCGAAGCAGATTTTGGCGGCAAGGTTGTTTACTCTGAGGGCAATCTGCTGCCGCAGATCCGCGGCAAAGTCACGGGCCTCGGTCCTTTTACAGGATTCGGCTTTGAGACAAGGGCCGCGGCCGATACGGTCTGGGCGGACGTGTTCGATGCCGGGGCATACGGTGGATCGGTGTCCGGTCAACTGAGGCTGGTGGGTCTGCGCCGGATCGCCTTCGCCGGCGACTTCACGGATCTTGATGCCGGCGCATTACTGGGTCTTGACGAGCCGGTCCTTGTCAACGGGCACGTCACATTCAAGGACAGCAATTTCACCGGATTCATCAGTTCGCCCGCCGGTCCTGGTCTGGGTCTCGATTCGGTGTGGTGTTACGGGTCATATTCCGGTTCCGGTTTGCACGTCGATTCACTTCTTGTCCTCGAGGGTGTTGAGACGATGCGGGCCCGGGGTACGGTTTTACCGCAGATCGACCTGTATTTTGCTTTCGCGGATTTTGATTTCACGCGCTTCTCCAAGTATTCTCACGCGGCCGGTCGGTTGAGCGGTTCGGCCCGGCTGGCCGGCAAGCCCGATGATCTGCTCGGTCTGAGCATCAGTTCGAACTTACTGGTCAGAGAACCGTCGGTCTACGGGATCGCGGCGGACACGATCGCGATAAGGAGCGAGAATTTCCAGCGCGACGGCACGAGACAGGAACTCTCGATCGCGATCGCCGGCTTGGAGTACAAGGATCACCGTATGGAACACGCCCGTCTGGCGATCCGCGACAGCCTGTTCACTTTTATCGCCTTTGATAAGGCGGACAGCATCATCGCGGAAGGAATGTTGCGCGCCGGTCTGCGCGGCACGATCAGCTCCTTGGCCGTGAACTACAACCGGGTGCTTACGAAGAATACGAGGCCGATCGAATTCGATATCTTGACCGGCATGATCAGCAGCGTCAATCTCATGCTTGCCGATGGTGTTCTGGAGTTCTCAAGGGTGCCGTTGAGTTTGAAACTCGAGGCCATCGACCTGCACAAATTGGGCCGATTGCTGGGCATCAGGGAGGAATTGCAGGGCATGCTTGAATTGAGTTTCACCCGGGATTCCATCAACCTCAGCGCGCGCAACGTCGATTTCATCGGAATGAAGAACGGAATGCTTGCTTTGACGGGCCGGCGGTCAGAGCTCGGCGTCGCCATTGATTCGCTACACGTCCATGATGACCTTGGACAAGTACTGGACGCGCGCGGTGTCGTTTCCTGGCAGCATTCTGATCTGACCGCGAAATTCCATAACGTCGGTATCTGGGTTCTGCCGTTCCTTTCGAAATTTCTGGGCGACCCGACGGGTTTGATGACCGGCGAAGTGGGCTTCAAGGGGAACATCGAGCAGTTCGAATTCAACGGCGGTGGTACGATCCACGAGGGGGCCTTTACCGTGGCGGTCATCGCCTCCCGGCTCGATTCGGTGAACACGGAAGTCGTATTTGAAGGCACCCGGATAGTGTTCGTCTCAGGCCGGGGGGTCATGTCGCCGACTAACGGCCGCCGGTTGCCCGGCAAGTGGATAAGTGGCGGCGGGGTCGTGAAACTCGAGAAGCGTTTCCGCGTTAACAACCTGAACTTCGATTTCAGCTTCATCGATGCGCCGGTTCAATTTCCACCGTTTGCCTATGGTCTCGGAAGCGGCAATTTTTCATTGAATATGCGCGATCGCGTGATGCACTATAACGGCAGCATAACGGTCAAGGAAGCCGTCATACCGCTCGAATTCGGCATGAAGATCGAAGAGGAGCAAGCCGTGCAGGATGAAGATTGGCGTCTCAATCTGACCGTGAGGGGAGAACGGGATGTCTGGCTGAGGAACCGTGACGCGGATATCGAGTTCGGCGGTGATCTGTCGATCGTCAAGGAAACCGGTCCGGTGCGCCTTTCCGGCGTCATGGAGACCCGCCGGGGCAACTACTACTGGCTGAACCACATCCTCTCGATAACGCAGGGTAAGGTGACTTTCATGCCCCAGGACGAAATAGACCCGGAGGTGGATTTCTGGGCGGAAATGGATACCCGGGAAGGGGTCAAGATAATCCTCCACATGTTCGGCCCGATCTCCGAGCCGATATTCGAGTTCTACACTGACCCGCCGGGCAGGTATACCGAGCAAGATATCGTTACTTATCTGAATCTCAATATTACCTGGCAGGAACTGGAACAGATCAAGCGCGGCGAATACATGAGCCGGGTCATTCCGCGCAGCCTGCTTTCGTGGCTGGAGGGTGATATCTCGCGAGCGATCCGGCAGTACACCGGACTCGACTACTTTCATATCGAGACGCCTTTCTTCGAGAGTGATGAGAAGACAAGGTTGACGGTTGGCAAGTACATCTCGCGGAATCTCTTTGTTACTTACACCTATGACATAACAACTTTTTCCAATGAATTCAACGTCGAATACTACATTGACGACAGGAACAAGATACATGTCGAACGCGACGAAGCCGGCGAGTACAGCGTCCAGTACCAGTACCGTGTGCGGTTCTGACCAACCGGATGCGGTCTTCGTATTGACATGAAAGAGTTTGTATCTATAATTGTTCCGGGCGAAACGCTCCGCAAGAGGGGAGTGGTTAGCACAACTCGACCGTCGGTGATAATGGGAAAGTGTTGGTGGGCGAAGAATTGATCAGGATTCTATTAGTTTACTGTGTAACAGGCTGGAGGTAATCTTGAAGGTAGCATTGGCTTTGGTGCTGGTGTCGTGGACGGGTTATGCCGCGCCGGTCCTTTTGACGCGGGATGGGCAGCATCCGGTGCCGCAAACGCCGCCCGTTGCGAATCTCACGCTGCAATTCTCTTCGGAGTTGGGGAGCCGCAGCATACCGGTTCAGCGGTTTACGAATCTCAGGTTGTTCCGCGATTTTCCTTTGCCCTCGCCCACGAGGGGCCGGCAGGACCTTAATATCCTGGTCTTGAAGGTCGAATTCGTAGAGGATGATCATACGTATACGACCGGAAACGGCAAAATGGACCTGACCGGATACGGCACATCCGATGACGGTCTCTATTACGATCCGCCGCATACCGGCGTTTATTTCGAGCGGCAGATGCAATTCCTGAGCAACTATTACAAGGTCAATTCATTCGGCAACTGCAACGTCACCTGCACGGTCAAACCCGATCATAACCTGGCAAGCTACCAGTTACCGCACGAGATGCGCTACTACAGCGGGTTCGTCGAATACGACGCGGACAATGGCTTCGTCTACTACAATGTATACGCCATGGAAATGGGCCTCGTCCGGATCCTCGCCGACGCGGTCGCCGCCGCGGACCAGGACGAGACGGTCGATTTCTCCGCGTACGACGCGATCGTAATCTTCCACGCCGGAACCCAGTGGCAGACCAGCATCAATTTTATGAGATTCTGCGATATACCCTCGGCGACGATACCCCCCGGTGCGCTCGAGTTCTACCTCGGCGTGCCGTATATCCTGGCAAACGGGGGCGCGGACACGATCGACTTTCCGGTCAGTATCAATGCGGAGATGGCACGCGTCGACCAGTACATGGTCGGCGCCGCGGGCACGGTGATCCATGAGTTCGGGCATATCCTCAATCTGCCCGATCTTTACGATATCACGGGATGGTCGAACGGCGTCGGTGCCTTCGATCTGATGGGTACAGGTGGCTGGGTCGGCAGCCCGGCAGCCGGTGCTCCAGAGGGGTCGATACCCGCCAACATGGGCGCCTGGACAAGGTACGCGCTGGGCTGGGTCAATCCCCTGGTCGTCACGAGCCCTGAGAGCCTGCTTGCGATCCGCGCATCGTCCATCGACACCACGCAGTACGGCGTCGTGGACCAGACCATGATCAAGGTACCGATCTCACCGACCGAATTTTTCCTCATTGAGAACCGCCAGCAGGACGTGACACGCAAGGACACGATCATCATCGATGCCGAGGACGGTGTTCCGATCTATGTCGAGGACGGCGAGTTCGATTTCTTCCTGCCGGCGAGCGGCATCGCGATCTGGCATATCGACGACAATGTCATCAATGCCCACTACGCGACGAACACGATACAGATCAACCCCCAGCACAAGGGGATAGATCTGGAAGAAGCCGACGGCATACAGCACTTCGATGCTTATTACTTCGGCGACTCGCTGGAATACTACGGTTCCAGGTATGACCTCTTTTTTGCCGACGACAGCAACAAGGCGAACCGCAAATTCGGGCCGTTCACCATTCCGAACTCCGACTCCTACTACGGCAAATCGATGCTCAATATCGAAGTGCTGTCGCCGCTCGATACGATGATGCGGATCTCGGTCGGGTTCGACATCTATCAGGCCGGATTTCCGCTCGTGGTGCAGAACGGTGTTGCGATCACGGATGTGACCTACGGTGACCTGGACGGTGACGGCGATATGGAGATCATCGTCGCCACGGCCGGTGGCCGGGTCCATGCGTACCGGAACGATGGTACGCTCTACGCCAGCCGCTACGTCGGCTCGATCACGACCTTCCTCGCGGTCGGTGACGTCAATGGTGACAACGCCGATGACATCGCTTTCGGCTCGGGTCTGAACATGGTGTGCCTGAGCGGCCTGGACCTCGTGCCGCTGCCAAGCTTCCCTTTCACGGCCGGGAACGCGATCACTGGCGCGCCGCTCATCTTTGACCTCGACGGTGATGGCAAGTCGGAGATAATATTCGGCAGCAAGGACCGCAATCTCTATGCTCTTACCGACAACGGCAGCAACATACCCTATTATCCGGTCTTTCTCAATACCGAGTTGCTCTCGACGCCCTGCGTCTTCAGCGCGGCTGGCCGCAAGGTGGGCGTGTTGGGTTCAGACGGCCGGTTCTGGTTGCTCGATGGCCAGGGTATTATCCGCGAGTTCACCGAGGCAAGTCACAACATGCTGACATATGCGTCGCCGGTCGTCGGTGATCTTGACCGGGACGGCGAGAACGAGGCAGTGATCATCAACGGCTACGGGACGATATACATCTTCGGCGAGAACGAGTTGAAGACGAAGTTCGATATCCTGATCGATACTGTTTTCTACTACACTCCGGCGCTGGCCGATATCGATAACGACGGGTACCTCGAGATCATCATGCCCAACAGCAGCCGGACGCTTTATGTTACGAACCGGAACGGCACCCTGGTGAATGAATTCCCCGTGCACTACGATGACCACATACTGTACCCGCTGCTGGTCGCGGACCTGGACAACAGCGGCCGGGAGGAGATCATCTTCGGCCTCGCGAATTCAGATCCGCTGTCCACCGGGTGCATAAAGATCATCAATGACCGAAAGACCGAGTTCAATTTCTCGCCACTCTTTGGAGCGGGCGGGTTCTCCAGCCCGGGCGTGATCGTGGACCTAGACGGCGACGGCGACATGGAACTCATTTGCGGCAGTGATCACGGCAAACTCTATGCCTATGATTTTCCCGGAACACGCGCGTCATGGAAAGGGTATATGAACGCGCCGAACAATGCGGGGTATTTTGAGGGTGAACTGTCACCGGTCCAGATCGCCAGCACCTTACTGGGCGTGATCCAGATGTATCCTTCACCGGTCAAGAACACAGGCCGCGCGCGGTTCTTCCTGAATCAAGCGGCCGACGTTACGGTCGAGATCCTTGACATAACGGGCCGCTCGCTCGGGGAGGTCACGTTGTCCAACACGACGCATAACGAATACAATGAAGTGGAATTCGACTTCACGAGACAATCGAATGGATTGTACATACTCCGCGTCAAAGCGCAGAATGCGGGCAAGAGCGAAGTTAAATTCAAGAAATTTGCCGTTCTCAAATAAGGGGGTCTTGTGCTTTTAGGCATCTCACTCATCGTGGTCCAGGGCTTAAATCCGGTGATCGCATCGGTCATGGTCCCCGGTCTGGGACAAATGATCCAGGGCGACCGTTCCAGGGCCCAGACTTTCTTCGCGGTCGAAGGGGCGATCTGGTTATCGTATTTCGGCTTCAATTACTGGGGAGACCGGATCGACGGTTCGGCGCGGGTGTATGCCATCGACCATGCCGGCGCCAACCCCGCGCGCCGTGATGACCGTTATTTCGACGACCTCGAAACCTATCTGTCGGCCGCCGACCACAATCTAATGGTCGAAAGGTACGCGAGCTGGTTTTTCCCGAACAATCTAGAACTGCAGCAGGAATACATTGAAGCCAATTCATATTACGGCGAAGACGAATGGCTGTGGGACAGCCTGGCCAGCCGCAGCCAGTACTGGGAGAAGCGCAGGCAGGCGCGCGAGCACTGGAGGCGCGCTTCGTTCATGCCGGGATTCGCCATCATAAACCGGGTCGTGTCCGTGGTCGACATCCTTCTCTTCAGCCGGCAGGAAAGGTTCGGCTTCGATACCGGTGGCAACCGGATCGGCTTGTACTACAAGTTTTAACGTCCACACTGCCGCAGTCAGGCGGCGCGGTACATCTTGGATACGACCAGCGAGCAATACGAGCGGGCCGCTGAGGTCCTGCGGCAGGCCCTTTCTTTATTCGTAATGACCGGCGCCGGGGTGTCGGCTGAGAGCGGCGTTCCGACGTTCCGCGGCGCGGATGGCCTGTGGCGCAATTACTCGGCCGCGGATCTTGCCACGCCGGAAGCATTCAGCAAGGACCCGGCTCTCGTCTGGGCATGGTATCACTGGCGACAGGGGATCATTCTGAAAGCGCAGCCCAATGCCGCGCACCGTGCCCTCGTTGCATTGGAAGCGCGCTTTGAGCGGTTTCTTCTTCTGACCCAGAACGTGGATAACCTTCACTTTCGCGCCGGCTCGCGCCGCGTGCTCGAACTTCACGGGAATATTTTCCGCGCAAGATGCTGCAGGTGCGGCCGGAAGGTCCCGCATACGATCGAGGAAGACGCCGCGCGTTCACTCCCTGAGTGCGCGTGCGGCGGACTCTTGCGGCCCGATGTGGTCTGGTTCGGCGAAGCGATACCTTCCGACGTCTGGCAGGAAAGCGTCGATTTCCTGAAGGAGGCGCAGGCCGCATTGTTCTGTGGAACGTCGGGTGTGGTCTGGCCCGCGGCCGCGATCCCCGGATTTGTCAGGGAACAGGGGATAAAGACCATAGAGATAAACCCCGAACCCACGCCCATCACGTCCATCGTTGACCTGTCGCTTCGGGCAAAAGCGGGCAAGGCCTTGCCCGAGATCGTACGCCGGATCATCGAGCCGGGTTGACGATCGGCCGTTACCGGATCACGATCACTTTCTGCAGCCGGCAGTTCTCGTCTTCCAGGAAATATACGCCCGGACCGATATACGCGCCGGTCACGCGCCGGCCCATGATGTCGTACAGTGTCTTCTCACCGCTCAGGTGATCCCGTAACAGGCTGCTTGTGGCGGGCAGGGTCTCCACGCGACGCTCCGGTTCGCCTTCACCTATGCCGACGTTTATATCCACATTGCCGTAGACATCAAAATCGACGTGGAATTCGCTCCAGGCGACGAGGAACGACGCCATGCCGGCAACGGCCGAAGGATACTGGCGCGGGTACGGCGTGGTGTTCGATACGGTGAACACCGTACCGGTCAATACCCCGTTTGCGGATACAGCGCGGCCGCAGATATGCTCGTTGTTCTCCACCCAGACAACGAAGAATTCGCCGGTCGTTCCGTCGAAGGCAATGGCCGGCGAACTCTGAATCGCTTGCCCATCGGCGATCCGGAACCGGTCGCCGGCGAGCATTCCACTGGCCGTGATGATCTGGCCGTAAATATCCAGGTCCGTACCGCCGGGAGAGAAATCGGCCCAGACGACAAGATAGCCCTGACTGCCGAATTTCACGGCGGGCATAGCTGAACTTGCCTGCAATGCGGTGATATCGAACACGGGACCGTCGGGCTCGCCACCTGTATTGACGAACCGTCCCTTCACCCCAAGGTACTCCGGGCACCAGACAATGAGACAGCGAACTCCGTCATATGCGATCCCTGGACGGTAATCGCCCTGGCCGATGTTCGCGCCGCTGCCGAGGACCACTCCCTGCGGGCTCACGCGTTGGACCATAACCGTCCCGCCGCGGTTCTCAAAAACAGCATCGAGATAGGTCACGAAGTAGTTCTGGCCGGCCCAGACCACGGCCGGCTCGGTCTGCCCGCTGGCGTTGTTGCAGATGATTATCAGGGAATCGAGAATATTGAGATCGGCCGTGACCCGCACGCCGAATACATCGGACATGTTTCAACAACTGTCCTGGACGACGATAAGGAAATTCGTGCCGTCGTAAGCGGCATCGGCACTGATCGTCCGGTCCCGCATTATGAGAACGCCGTTCGTATCGAGGACACCTCCTTGCTGGGTGACGCGCGCTCCAAATGTTGAACGGTCAGAAGGGTAGAAGCGGAGGTCCTGCCAGAACGCATAGAATAGATCGTCTGCGAAGAGGACGACCGGGCGGTGCTGGGATTCGATCTGCGCGGAGATCGGGAAGTCGCTGCTCAGCAGGAGCAGGATTGAAGCCAGCGTGCTGTTCATATGCCGAAGACGGGCCGGGGGTGCCAGTCCATCACGAATGTTTCAATACTTCGATGATCAATTTTTCGGTTTCACGGGCATCTTCCTCGTCCATCAGGTTGATCGCAAAACCGGCGTGGATCATCACGTAGTCATTGATCTTTGCTTCCGGGACAAGGACAATGGAGATCTCGCGCCTGACCCCGAGGATCTCGGCCATTGCGGTATCGCCGCGGATCTCGTCGATCCGGCCGACCACGCCTAAACACATGTCGCAGACTCCATAGTCCGTATATTATACACATTCATTCTCATGAATCAACGGTTGCGTTATTCTGTTGACAGACGCATCGCGTGGAGAGCGAGGTCGAACCCGTATGTGCGCGCCGTGAGTTCCACTGCGCCGTCAATGTAGAAAATATGATAGTTATCGTTCTTCATCGCCGCGATCTCGTCGATGCCGGCCAGGTATCTGTAACAGACGTCGCGGTTGAAGTCCCGCACGCCGGCGCGCGGCCGGTTGCAGTCGTACATCCGCTTTGCCCCGGCGCATGATGATACGTCCGCGTCAAGATTTGCCAGGACCGGCAGCCATGTGCCGGCAATTACCACGCTCCGCGCGGGAATATCTGTATTCGCGAGTTCGCGTCCATAGGATAGCTGCGTCCGGCGCGCTTCGATGTTGTTGAATATCGCGCCTGGACCGAAAATCCTGACTTGCAGCCGTTTTTCGCCGAGGTGTTTGAAGCTCCCGACCGTGATGAACGCGTGAGATATGAGCAGCACGCTCAGGATGATCAGCAGCGGCCTTCTGCAGGTCTGATAGATGAACATGAGTGCGAAGGGAATGAAGATTATCACGTACTCGACATGGCCGTCTATGGCGATGAAGGAAGCGAGCGCCAGCAGGAGAGCGAGTAGGAAAAAGACATCTCTTGTGTTATGCTGCGCAACGGTGTTGTGCAGATCCCTGTAGGACAGCAGAACGGTTAATATCAACATGGAGATCGCCGGTAACCCGAAATGTCTGATCGCCATGTAGCCTATTTGTAACACGTCGGTACTTACCGGATACGCTTTGACGAACGAGAGTCCATAGGTTGATACCAGCGGCGCAAAGAGCAAGAATGTCGTGATCACGGATGACACGAGAAATTCAATGGTTCTTCTCTTGCCGCCGCTGATACTGTAGCACAGGTAGATGAAGGGTAGAGCAAGTATCGCAGCCTGCGGACGGGAACCTATTGCCAGTCCCATTGCGATGCCGGCCACAAGCCACCTGTGCTTCAAAATGAGGAGCCAGGTGAGCAGTATGAAACAGAGCGACCACATGTAATCCATGGTATTCGTGCTGTTGATCCAGAGTATGGGCAGAAAAGCGTAGGTGAATATCAAGAGGTTCCGGTTCCGGATGGCCAGGATCCCGGCGATACGCTCGAGAATGAAGACTGAAACAAGCGATAGAAGCATGGTCAGGGTATTGGTTGCAGCCCAGCCGCGGGTAATGGCTAATGAGTTCACGAATTCGGGTACCGGATAACCGGGGAAGCGGGACGTATGGTAGGCTAGATGGTATCTCAGATCGAATGAGGTATTTGCGATACGCCAGGCATCGGGATCCAGCCCAAACCCCAGAAAGAGCATGGGCAAGCGTGAACCGACAAAACACGCGGCAAGGACGAGCATGTACCACACTTGCGTCGGACCGGATTCGCGGATCCTGGTCAGTTGGTGTTCGTGCACGGGCGCTGTAATGTCATTTTGTCTTCTGTTTCTGCATTGGCGGCGAGCACCTGTCCGTATGATATGCAACCGTCGTTGGTCGGGAGCTGCCGGTGCGTGTGAACCCGGAATCCGTCTTTTTCCAGGCGTTCGATCATCAGGGTCAGGAGATAGCGGTTCTGGAATACACCGCCCGAAAGGCAGACCGTTGTCAGACCGTGCATCTTTCTCAGCCGGTTGGCAACGTTGCAGGAGAATTCGGCTATCGTGTTATGGAATCTGGCGGCTATCTTCGCTTTGGGAACATTCTTATTTATCGCGCCGACTATCGCGCGCAGCGTGTCCTCGACCTCGATGGTCATGGGTCGGCCGTCTCTTACTACAAAGGGAAAATGGCCCTTCGTCTTCTGGTCGGCAACATGTTCAAGGTTGATCGCCGCTTCTGCTTCATACGTTATTTCTGTCGTTATGCCGAGCAGCGCCGATATGCAGTCGAAGAGCCGGCCCATGCTCGATGTATGGACTATGTTGTGCCCGGTATCGATCATCTGCCGGATGATTTCCGTTTCATCATCACCGGCGGGCGCCAGCCGTTTCCGCAGCAGGGCGTATGCGTAGGCGATAGCGATGCGATAAGGTTTTCGGATGCTCGACTCGCCGCCGGGAAGCGGTAGATACTGCAGGTGCGCAACCCGTGTCTGTTCCTGCAGGTTGCCGGTAAAAAACTCACCGCCCCATATCCTGCCGTCCGTGCCAAAACCCGTGCCGTCGAAGATGATACCGATGGCATTGCCGGTTATACCGTTCTCGCCCAGACATGAAGTGAAATGCGCGGCATGATGCTGAACGCCTTTCTTCACACCGTCCATGCTCCGGGCGATCTTCGTTGAGAGATAATCCGGGTGCAGGTCGTGAGCGATGATGCGCGGTTCGATCCGGAACCAGCGTCTGTATTTTTCCACCATGTCGCCGTAAAATCGCATGGTCTCGAGATTGTCGAGGTCGCCGATATGGGGCGAGACATACGCAGCCCGGCCCGTGGCCAGGGTGAACGTGTTCTTCAGATAGGGACCGACCGCCAGGGTGGGACTCACCAATACCGGCAGCTCGACCGGCAGCGGAGCGTATCCGCGGGAACGTCGGATTATCGAAAAACCCCGGCCGGGTAAAGAGAACCCTACCGAATCATCGCACCGGTTCTCAATGGACCGGTCATGATCGAGATAGAAAGATACGAGCGAACCCAAGCGTTGCCTGACCTCTTGGGCATTGTCCACGATCGGTTCGTCCTGAACATTGGCGCTCGTCATGACGAGGTACGGTATCTGCCGCAGCAGCAGATGGTGGGCGGGCGAGTAAGGGATCATCACGCCGAGATAAGGGTTACCCGGTGCGATCTGTGCGCACAACCGGTCACCCTTCTTCTTCATGAGCACGATCGGCGCCGACGGCGACGTCAGCGTTTTCATTTCGGCTTTCGTGGCGTGGACGAGTCCGGGGACGAGGCCGGGTCTGACCATGACGGCCAGCGGTTTGGACGGCCGGTCTTTCAAACGCCGTAATTGTGCGACAGTCTCGCAATTCTGCGCGTCACAGGCGATATGAAATCCGCCGATGCCCTTGATCGCTACGATCCTACCCTTTTTGAGCAGTGCAGCGGTTTCTTTGATCGGTTCGCGCGCTGCGATCTCGCGGCCGGTTATTGAATATAACCGGTACGTAGGCCCGCATGCCGGGCAGCAATCGGGCTGCGCATGGAATCGCCGGTCAGCGACATCGTCGAATTCGCGGCGGCAGTTCTGGCACATCCTGAATTCGCGCATTGAAGTGCGCTGCCGGTCGTATGGCGTACCCTTAATAATTGAATAACGCGGGCCGCAGTTCGTGCAGTTGATGAAAGGGAATTCATAACGCCGGTCGGCCGGGTCTTCCATTTCGCGCAGGCAGTCCCGGCACGTAGCAATATCCGGCGATATCTGTGTGAACCCCCGGGATCTTTTGCTCTCGCGGATCGAAAAATCCGCGTAGCCTCTGTAAGGAAGTGAATCAGCCGTAATTCCATCGATGCGCGCGGCTGGCGGCGCTTGCCCCCGGATCGCGGCAATGAAACGTTCGGTACTCGGTAGCGGGCCTTCGATCTCGATCTCGACGCCGGTCGTCGTGTTACGGACCATACCCTTGAGTCCCGATTCACGGGCGAGACGGTAGATAAAGGGCCGGAAACCGACACCCTGAACAATACCCCTAACGTGTATTCTTCTTCTTCCTGGCATGTATCTCTTTTTCGAGGTGCTTGCACACCTTGTCAAATCCCGCTCCGGTCTTTGCCGCAACCTCGAATATCGTTGCTCCAGGATTCTCCTTCCGGATGTTCCTTATTGCATCGCCGACGCCGAAATCGACATAGGGCAGGAGATCGCACTTGTTGATCACGATGACCCGGGCGAGATGGAAGAGCAGCGGATACTTCAATGGCTTATCATCGCCCTCGGGTGTCGAGAGTATCGCCAGTTTATAGTCCTCGCCGATCTCGAACTCGGCCGGGCACACGAGATTTCCCACATTCTCGACCAGCACGAGGTCATACTTTTTTTTGATCCGGCCCAGGGCTTGAGCGGTCATGAAAGCATCGAGGTGGCATTCGGTCACGGTGTTTATCTGAATGACGTCCACGCCCAACCGGGAGATGGTCTTGCTGTCGATCTGGCCTTTTATGTCGCCTTCGATGACGAGTATCTTGTACTTCGTTTTCAAGTTCGTGACGATGTTCTTGATGAACGATGTCTTGCCGGCACCCGGCGACCCGATAATATTGATCACGAGGCTGTTCATCTTGTCGAAGACCTTTCGATTTTCTCTTGCCCGCTGCTGGTTCGAGACGAGCACCGGTTTGAGGACATTGATTTTTTTCATTATTATTGCTCCTTTTCAAGATGGTTCGCTCAGTTGGTTTCTTCATTCTCCCTCAATTGATGCGACAAAGAATTCACGGCCCGATACCAGCTCGATCTTGTCACTGCCGCACTTCGGGCACAGAAGTGTGGGTTCTTCGATCACGTGCTGCCCATGGCAGTCGCGGCATGCGATCTTGATCGGTATTTCTTCGAACACGAGACAGGCGCTGTGGCATCTCGTATCGGCCTTGAGGTGTTCGAAGTAGAAGTTGATCGAGTCCGGCGAAAATCCCGTGAATTTCCCGACCTTGAGATTTATTCTGCGTACGGTCTTCATGTTGTTCCGGCTTGCTTCCTGTTCGCAGAGTTCGACGAGGGATCTCGTCACACTGAATTCATGCATTTGGGTTCCTCATTAGAAGGGCCATGATCTGGGGACCGGAGTTGTGCTAACGGACGATGGCAAATTTGTATGTATGGTTGCCCTGCCCCGAGCGCACGAGCGCGAAATACATGCCACTGGCGACGCCCTGCGGGATCTGCCAGACCACTTCGCCGAAAACGCTGTCCGGGGCAAGGTCGCGGGCAACCCTGCGACCCGATATCGTGTATATATCGACCCGTGCATCGGCTGGCAGGTCTTTGATCCTGACCGTGTTTCCGGTTACCGGGTTGGGATAGATCTTCGCCGCGAGCTGCATCAGGGGATCGTACTCAATGGCTAATTTGAGCAGTCCAGTCTCGCCGCCAACCCAGAAGCAACGCCGGACCGGGTCGAATTCGAAACCCTGCACCTGCGTCATTTCAGCGATCGATTCGATGAAGCTTATGTCGATATTGTGGTCTCTGAAGCGCCAGTGGAGAATGGTGTTTGCCACCGGATCGAGTGAATGAATACCGTCGCGGGCGAGCAGCCATATTCTGCCCTGTGAATCGATGACTCCGTCGAGCAGTTCCGAATCCGAGATATCCGTCCGGTTCGAGAACCCCACGCTGTCGCGCACGACCAGGCCCTGGTCAGTGCACGCGTAGAGCGTGTTGTCCCGGTCGACAATGCACCCGCGCATGTAGTTCGAGATCAAACCATCGGCCGTGGTATAATTGCGGTAGATATCGTCGCTGCGGTCAAAGAGCGTATTGCGGGTGTCGGTCATGGACAGTCCGGCATCGGGATGGGTCTGCCAGATCCGGCCTGTCGAGTCGAGCGCGATCTCCACCTGATATCTCAGATCCGTAAGCTGCGGGTTCAGGTAGTAGACCTGCTCGAGCGCCGGGTCCATGAGCCATACCTTGTTCGTCGGCCGGGCCAGCGACAGGTACATGTTGCCTTCTCGGTCGAATTCAATGTCCCAGACCGCCTCGGTTCCTTCCATGCCGTTGTAGCGGTTGTAAAGCGAGAACCAGGTCTTGTCCCGCGGATCAAGGCAGGAGAGCATGATCGATGAATCCTGGTTCGGGAACGTATTAAATCCGAGCCACACGCGGCCCTGGGGGTCGGTCGTGACCCGGTGGACGTAATTCGACCAGAGCACCGAGTCGGTCGAGAAGCTGAGCCATTCATTCTCGTTGTTCAACCAGCCCAGGCCGCGCGACTCACTGGCGCTTGTCCGCTGTCCGTGGGCGATGAAGACGCCGTGCTCGTTCGCGGTGATCTCGGCGATGTGGTTCGAGGGCAGGCCGCGGTTCTTCGTGACCGTCCATTGGCCGGCGGCGGCCTCGTAGCGGCCGATGCCGTCGCCGTAATAAGACGTCGCGTAGCGGTTGCCCAGACCGCAGAGCAGTTCACCGCCGAGGTTCAGCAAGCACATGACCCGGCTGTAATTCGGCAGGCCGTTCTTGATTACCGTCAGGCTGCCGTCGTGGAAAGTGCCGAC
The DNA here is from genome assembly GCA_014859085.1 of Caldifarciminota bacterium. Classification (GTDB taxonomy): domain Bacteria; phylum Hydrothermota; class Tepidihabitantia; order SM23-42; family SM23-42; genus SM23-42. The sequence continues at coordinate 25,837 of JACUUY010000003.1, read as the reverse complement.
CTGCAGGCTCGGATCGAGACCGAGGACGAGCGTATCGCCCAGTCGGCTTATGTCGTTGACCGCGTAGCCCGTCAGCAGAGTGTCGAAATGATCGTTCACAAACCGGTTCAAGCCCAGACCTGAGGCAACGTACAGGTGCGAGTCGATGATTGCCAGCTTGTTGATCTCGTTACTCAGGAGACCGTGGCTCATCGTGTAAGTAGCTGTGAGTGTCATGTTCTTAGAAAAATGCGCAATGCCGCCGGTTGCAGTCCCGACCCACACCGACGTGTCGTCAACCGCGATCGAACGGATGCTGTTGCAGGGCAGCTGCTCGAAGATCTTGATCTGCGTATCATCGCTGAAATCGGCGGGTGTTCCTTTGGTATCGATGAAAAGCAGGCCGTTCGATGACCCGACATAGACCGAATCCTTGCGACATGCGATGTCCGTTATCCGCGTGGATGTGAGGCATTCGACCGGGTAGAGGTGGACGGCGCTTAGATCGCTTGCGATCAAGGCGAGCCCCAGGTCACTGCCGGTCCAGATGCTCCCCGAACTGTCCAGGCCAACACAGTTCTGGGCGTTCGTCTGAAGGCCGTCGGTATTGGTCAGTACGGCGAATTCACCGGTTATCGTATTGAACGCGGCGATACCGCCATTGGTCGCGCAATATACCGCGTTGTCGCGGCCGGTCATATCGTATATGTAATTCGTATTGGTGTAGTACGTGGCCGTGATGTCGATCGCGGCCGTGATCAAGATAATGATGGTCAAGAAATATTCTCCGTGCTACTTCCTGGTGTATCTTTCGCGGTTGAAAATGGACAGCAAGCGCAGTTTCCATACGAGCCAGAATGCTTCCCATATTATCCGCCTGGACATCTTCGATTCACCGGAACGCCGTTCGACGAAGATGATGGGTATCTCTTTTATTTTCATCCCTGTCCTGTAAACAGAATAGACGCTCTGTATCTGAAAGCCGTAACCGCCGACATTGAATTTCTGCCAGTCGACACGCGCCAGCGCACTCCTCGAGTAGCACTTGAAACCGCTCGTGAGGTCTTTAACCGGTACCCCGGTAACGACACGGGCAAAAACACAGGCAAGGTATGATAGGATCAGCCGCTTCATCGGCCAATTAACGACGCTCACTCCTTTGATGTAGCGGGATCCGATCACGAGGTCGTATTCTTTCAAGAGACTGATGAAGTTGGGGAGTTCGATCGGATCGTGCGAGAAATCCGCATCCATTTCAAAGGCAAAATCGTAGTCGTTCTTGAGGGCGTAATCAAAGCCCAGGACATATGCCGTGCCCAGTCCCATCTTTCTTGGTCTGGTCTGGAGGTGCAGCCGTGAATTCTTTGCCTTCATTCTTCTGATGATGTCCGCGGTCTTGTCCGGAGAATTGTCATCGATTACGAAGACATCCAGCAGCGGCGAAACGGCAAGGATGACATTGATGATCTTTTCTATGTTGGCTGATTCGTTATAGGTCGGGATGATGATCAGTCCCTTCGGCATACGAATTATTATACATAGTACACCGGCTGTGTCAATCCTTGCGCTCCGGCTTGCTTGCGACTTATCCGGATCCACTGCAGGCAGCGGCAACCGACCTCAGACGACGCGGGGCCGGATCGAGTTTCAGGTGATCAGCATTGCATCACCGTACGACAGAAAGAGGTATTTCCTATTGATTGCCTCTTTATACGCTTGGAAAACCAAGTCCTTACCGGCGAACGCGCAGACCAGCAGGAGCGGCGTCGAACACGGAAGGTGAAAGTTGGTGAGCAGGCGGTCCACGACCTGGAATCGAAATCCAGGATAGATGAACAGGTCAGCCCATCCCCTGGATTGACCGGTCATCGCGCAGGTTTCCAGGGCGCGGCAGGTCGATGTGCCCACGGCAACGACGCGCTTAGCTCCGGTGACCATCGAGATGGCTTCCGGTGGGATCTCAAAATACTCCGCGTCCATTCTATGTTCTTCAACACTCTCGCCGCGCACGGGTTTGAACGTACCCGGCCCGATGTGGAGGGTGATCCTGGCGATCCTCACCTTCCGGCCGATCTCTTCGAGCAGCTCCGCGGTGAAGTGCAGACCCGCGGTCGGTGCGGCGATGGAACCAGCTTCGCTGGCAAACACTGTTTGGTATCGTTCTTCGTCACCGGGTGCCGGCTGGCGCCTGATATAGGGCGGAAGCGGGACGATCCCGTAGCGCTCGATGGTCATTGCGGGGTCGCTGAACCTGATCATGACCCGCGCGTCAGCCATTTTTTCTTCTATGGTCACGTAAGTATCCCGGTCCAGCAATAGCCTCGTGCCCTGTGTGACACGCTTTGAATGCGAGATCATCGATTCCCATGTGTCCTTGCCCGCCTGCCTGATCAGCAGCAGCTCGACCCTGCCGCCGGTTGCTTTGTGCGCGAAGAGCCGTGCCTTGAAGACTTTTGTGTTATTGAGGACGAGGACATCATCTTTGTCCAGGAGATCGCCGATCCGGCTGAAAACCGAATGCGAGATCTGCCTGGTGCTGCGGTCGACGGTCAACAGCCGCGCGGCGGCGCGCTCCCCGGCCGGGAACTGAGCAATGAGTTCTTCAGGGAGATCGTACTTGAATCCGTTCAGTTTCATTTCCGTGCCACAATATAGGATCTCCGTCCCTCCTTGAAGATCCCGCTCAATAATCGGCCGAAGTTGAATATGTCCAGCACGCAGAACAGGCCGATCTCCAATCGGCGGAAACCTTGTTCTCTCAGGCGATTCAATCGCGATGCCGGTGCGTGATCCATGATGAGCGCGTTCATGATCCGTTCGATTTCTGTCACCGGTTTCAACCAGCCGCGCAATTCGAACTCAAAACTGCCCTGCTCGAGAACCGTGAAACCGGCTTCCTGCGCCATGGCCGCCAGCTCCTGTGGCTTGTATGCCGTGTGCAGGTACCGGTCATCGGCCGTTCCTTTGTCAATGCCGAAACTGCGCAGGACACCCAGGCCGACTTCACGCGGCCGGGAATGCACAAAATTGGGTGAAGTGACAAGAACGTTACCGCCCCGGGTCAGGATGCGGTAGAGGTGCCCGAGGAACAGGCCTGGCCGGTCCAGGTGTTCGATAACCTCGCATGCGATCGCATTATCGATACATCCATTCCGGAGCATACTCAGGTCGCGCAGGTCGGCCTGGATGAAAGTCGTGCGGGGAGCGCGCCTTCTGCCTCGATGCAGCGGTGCGTATGCGATGTCGATGCCGAAAACCGCACCGCGGTGCCAGTCTTTGGAAAGAGTACCCATGTTGCAGCCGCAGTCGAGCAGCGTCCCGGCGGGCAATTCCCGGAGTTTGCGCGTTATCCATTTCTTTCTGATTTGACCGCTCAACGTGCGGTACACGCTGGCATCTTCAGGATATCGCGCGCCGACCGACTCGTAGAATTCCCGAAAACGGTCTGTCATCAGAATTTTATCCTTGATTGCAGTCGCATGTTCTGTTTTGGTTTTTCATCAGACCGGAATTCGACCCGGTAGACCAGATTGAATACCGTGTTTGCACCGACCCCGAAACTTATGAACGCGCCGAGGATCGTGGTCAACCCTTTTGGTTCATTGGCCGTGAACAAATAAGGTATCTCATCAATATTGTACCGACGATATACGAAATCCGCCGTCGTTTCCACCTTGCCCTGGATCCGCTTCAGGGGTATGCCCAGCAGGATACCGGTCCCGGGTGCATGCTGTCTTATGTCGAGGTCATCGAAGTACCCGGAACTTATGATGCTGTAGGCGTAGCCGGCCTTTGGCCGCAGGACCGGCCGGCGGAGAATCTCATACGATACTTCTGTGCGGTATGTGTTCTTCCGTTCTCTTTCTATCTCTCCGGTCTCCTCGACCGAGTTCTGGATTTCAGCCCGTCCCGAAAAAGCGTGGATCGAGGGCGCCAGAGCCACCGACCGCTCACGCATTGAACTCCCGGCGAGGGCATACCGTCGATCTTCCTGGAAATTCTGGCGGAGAAGGAGTGTTATGTCGTGATCGGCCGCGTTGAAGTTCAGAACAGCATCCTCGCTGTGGTTGCGGAAATTTTCTTCGTCAACATAGTAAAAGCGCCCGTTCAAGCTGTAGAACCCTCTTGCATATCCGGCTTCGGCGGCATAATTCCTGGTGATAACCCGCGTGAAATCGGGCAGCAGGAATACCTTACGCGCATAGTCGCCGCCTTCTTTCTTTATATAGGTATTGGTCACCGGGTCATACACATAGTCGCCGTTGCCCTCGCCGACTTTCACGTATGTCTCGTCACGTTTCTGCGAGTACCGCTGGGTCTGTTGCACGTCGGCGAAGAGCGCCAGTCCGTGACCTGAATAACGGATACCGGCGTTGCCGAAGAAGAACGTGGTATCGTTTAATGAACGGTGACCGAAAGACAGTGACAGGGGAGACGTGCTGAGATTGAACGTGTTCATTATTCCGAACGATGTGCTGTCCCGGTCAACGGTGCCGCGCATCCCAACGCTGATTCCCTTGGTGATCGCGATGTCTGTTCCGTACCGCACGATCTGCACGGTTCCGTATTTCTCATACCGACCCATCAACATGAGACGCGTCCATTGCTTGGTGAATCCGGCGAAGTACTTTTCGCTGGTATCGACGGTTTCGTAACCGAAGGAGAGGAAATACGGGTGGACCGTCACGAAACGGCGTCTGTGCCGCCGGTTGAGCAAGCCGTAGCCCATGTCCATCTTGAAGAAAGCGGCCGGCGCCAGGCCGACCGAAATGTCCGCCAGCTCAGAAAGGGGTACCTCGGTATTCCAGATATGCCGGTGGCCGATCTCCTCGCGGCGTGCCGGTGAATAGAATGTTTCCCCGTAACGCACGTATTCGGCTTTGACCGAGGCGAACCCGATCCTGCGATCGACGCGGGCGCGGTACCCGTGGCCGCTGTTGTCGCCGTCGTCAACCGGCGAGAAGATATTCTGGTCGAGCCGCGATCCGTACACGTGCAGTGTCAACGTCTTGTAGAATTCGCCGCTCAGTGCATAGAATTCCTCGCGTCGCGGCAGCGGCAATGGCCTGGTCGGTGAATAGTTGCCGAGGCCGGGACCCAGATAGGTAAATGCGCTGAGTGCTGGATCGTACACGTATTCGCCGTTCCCTTCGCCGACATAGAAGAAAGTGACATCGTAATCGCCATTGCCCTGTCCCACGTAGACAAAATGATCATTCTGCCGGACATAACTTCCCTCGGATGTCGTGTCGGCATAGGTGTGCTGCACGCGGGCGCTGTCTCCGGCGAGGATCAGACTTTCGCTCTCGGCCGGGCTGAGCGTGAAAGTCAGCGGGTCGTCTTTCTCGTCAGCCGTCGCGCGGTACAGGCCGTGGAGATCAATACCGCCAAAACCGGATCTGCCGTCGATCTGCTGGTAGGTATTGACGTAATCCTCGATCGCTTCCTGGTATTCAACTTCAATACGGGTGTGGCTCGTGATGATCTGTCTGTTGGTGAAGGAGAGTATGCCGCTCATGTAGTCGACCTTATAGTCGGTATCGCGTTCCAACAACACCGGCCGCTCCAATCCATGCGTAATATAGACGCGTTCGCTTCCGGGGATCACGGCGCCCTGAAAAAAATACGGGCTCTGCTTGCCTTCTTCGCCGGTGAATTGCAGCCTGCGGTGAGCGCCCCGGTTGATCGCGTAGGAAGCATTCACCTTGTTCTTTTCGTCTGCGGTGCGGAGACCGAGCCGCCCGCCGCGGATCTCGTCGGTAATACCGAAAGGCAGGTCGAGCGTAAGATTGCCAAGACCGCCTGTGAGATTCCTCGTAAATACCCGGAGACTGACCCGCTCGACCTCGGATATCCGGACGGTCGATGAAGGTGTTGCTTTGTCAGAAAGGCTGCCTTCGATACCGACGCCTTCGACCTCGCCTGAGATATCGACCTTCAATCCCTGGTTAAACCCCTGCTTGGCATCGAATGAGAAGTCCTTGGCGCCACTTATCCTCAATGTAGTCTGATCGCCCGCCGCGGAATCCATGGTCAGCACTGTTCTGGTTGTATCAAGCGACGTGTCATAAGGCATGGGTTCATACCTGTAGTATGAGGAATCGAGATCGAACGCAGTCGGTTCAGAAACTGCTGCGACGGCAAATATATAAAGTAGCGCCAGGTCCATCGAGGATCAGGAAGCCATCATTTTTCTCGCAGATGTCGAGCACCGTAAATGGAAGTTCTATTCTCGACCAGGCCGTATCTGATTTGAAGACGCAGCGTGCTTTTTCCGAGAATATCAGCAGCTCGTCAGTGGTGGCACGTATTCGATTGCAGCGTTCCGGGATCGCTTTGGTCTCGACGAGATTCCCATGTTCATCATATAGATGGATCCTGTTCTTCGCCAAGACGTAGAGCAGACCATCGCGCCATTGCAGGTCCTCGACGGCGATGTTTGCGATCACGTATTTCTTCTGGAACGCGAAGTCGAGGAAGATCAGTTCCTGTTTCTGGCGGTCCGCCAGGATCACCTCTTCGGCATCGGTCAGGTCAAAGGAAACGATATCTCCTGCCGCGTAGACAGTTTCCCTCACGCCCGCTGCCGGATAATACTTCTCGATGCTCGTACCCCGGTTTATGTACAGAGCAAATGGCGTTGGTTTGAATCCGCGTATGCGGTAGTTCACGTCGTCGGTAAAGGATATCGGGTTGCTTTCATCCAGTGCAGAAAACCTGAATATGCTCGTCCCGATGCATGGTGCGCCATACAGGGTTCCCTCGAAATATTCGATCCGGCAGAGTCTTCTTTCCAGGACGATCGAGTCGCAGGATTCGGACGCGCCCGCGTGCAATGCGAACGGCATCGCGAAAAGCGCCGCCATTAGCAGCCTCTGACCCAAGGCGCGGTTATCGGCGTGTGTCTTTCTGCTCACCGTTGATGACGTGTTCGATCCCGGGTTCCCATGCCGGGTCGACGATACAGAGGAACTCAATGTCTTCTTGAGCCGTGTTTTCGATGAATTGGCTATGACCGGGCGGGATGTATATCGTGTCGTCCTTGCTGATTTCTTCTGTCTCATCATTGACATGCATTAATCCCCTGCCCGATAGGATGTAGTACACTTCGGCATGTTCAAGGACATGTTGTCGTGTTTTCTGTTTCGGTTTCACTGTAGCATGGGCAAGACTGAAGCGGACATCGGCCGTTTTCAGTCTTGGATGCAGGATTTCAATTAGCAGCGAGCCATCGCCGGCAACGAACGGCGTTATCTTGCTCAGCCTCTTGACCAGCACAAGCAACTATAGCCATATCGAATGGAGTGTCAATATGCATCATAACGAAGATACTTGATACTACTGATTTCGGCATTAATCAATTGTCAAATAATTGTAGTTGCCCACCTGCTCCTGAAGAGCATATCTCTTCGGAGATTCATTGGGCTATAAAATGCTTGATAAATCAAGCAACTACAATGGTTTGATATTCGTTTTTTTCTGAAAGGTAAACGTATTTTTGCCGAAATCAGCAGATGCTGGATACTGGATGACAAATCCGAATCACCAAAACACAAATGACCAAAACAGTGGATGAGACTGAAAGCCGTGGATGATTGGAACGACGGTTGCGCGACACAATTCTTCCCATCGTTGCCACGGTCTAGAACGTTGGTTTTTGTATTCAGGATTTCATATCCAGTATCCAGTATCAAGAATCCAGGATCATTGGGGTAATGTCGTTGACAGTACATGCGTGGCGGCTATAATGTTCTGATGCGTGTTGTAGTATGCGGGATAGGCAATGTTGAGCGGGGTGATGACATGTTCGGCCCGTTCGTTGTCGCGCGCCTGAACGAAGGGGAGAGACTGAAAAAGATCGATTGCGGGTTATACCCGGAGAACTACCTCAACGAGATCGTTTCGCTGGCGCCGGATATGGTGATCTTCCTCGATACCGTGCGCGGACCCGATAAAACGAGCGTGCTGCTGAAAAACGATGAAATCCTGGGCCGGAGTTTCTTGTCCGTGTCCACCCACAATCTGTCGCTTGCCGCATTATACGGGTTCCTCAAGGGCAGCGGCGTGAAGGAAGTCTGTTTCGTGGGCGTGCCCGTGCGTTCCTACGCAGAGTTCTCACCACCGGTCAGAACCGTCGCGGAACGCTTGATTACACTACTTAACGATATTGACAAGATGAATGATTTTGATATAATCAAAATATATGAGGCATTATCTGAACAACTCAGATAATCTCCGAAATTACTTTCCCGCGTGCGTGCCTACATTCTGGATGTTTTTCGGATGCCTGCCTCCGGCAGGACACGCCGTCATGTCAAGTATACTGTTCAATACTCTCGCGTCCAGAGAGTGTTGACACAGTAGCAATTAACAGTATAATCAAAGCTATGAAATTCACTCTTCTCCCCGCAGAAAAAATATCAGATTTTGTTCAGGCACTGTCTGCGGACGGTGCTGTTTTTTACCCTTATCTCGAGAATGGCAAGACGCACCTGCAGAAATACGCTGAAGGCAAGCCATTCAAACCCGATTTCAGAAGAATAAGGACCGCCGAGAACGTCAAGCATTTCTTCTTTCCCAGTCGTCACACCGTGGCACGGTTCCCTAATGATGAAAAGAAAGAATTCCCGGTGACATATCTGTTCGGCATCAAGAACTGCGATCTCCGCGGCGTTGACGTGTATGATCGGGTTTTCTTGAAGTGGGAACCAGTGGATCCTGTGTACCGGGAGCGCCGGAAAAATGTTTTTTTGATCTCAGCGGATTGTCCGGTGCCTGAGGAATCCTGTTTTTGCAGTCTCGTCGGGTTGAATCCATACGGTGAAGGCGTTGGTGATGTCAATTTTACCGTGGTCTCCCGCGGTCTGTTATTCGAGGTCTTCACCGAGAAGGGCGAGGAGATAATAAAGAAGCATCAGGGTCTCTTCACCGAGGCCGGCGGCGAAGACGAGAAAGAACGCGCGCTGATCCGTAAGGAGGCCTTGAGCAAGGTCAGAAAGATAAACGAGAAGTCCTTGAAAAAGAATCTTCCCGACCGCATTGCCTCAGCCGAAAAAAGCCGGATCCGTGACGCCCGGGGTGAGTGCGTCGAATGCCACGCATGCCTGCACGGTTGTCCCACGTGTTATTGTTTCCTGCTCAGCGATTACAAGCGGGGGAGTGATATCGAAAGGGTCAGAGCATGGGATGCCTGCTACTACGCTGCCTACGCTCGGGTGGGCGGCGGCGCGAATCCGCGCAGCCGGCTCGACGAGCGGTTCTGGAACCGGTTTCAGTGCAAGTTCAACTATTTCTATCAGTATGAGAGTATTTATTCCTGTTCGGGCTGCGGCCGCTGCTGGCTCGGTTGTTCGGCAAAGATTGACATAAGGGAGATCCTATGGAACGCGTGAATCCTTATTATCCCATTCCCGCCAGGATCAAGAAGATCATACCCGAGACGCCTAACATTACGACCTTCATCCTCGATGGCAAACCGATCGAATTTGAGGCTGGGCAATTTGCCGAACTGACGATCCCAGGCGTGGGCGAAGCACCCTTCACTCCCTCATCATCACCCTACGGCGGAGACCTTGAATTCACGATCATGCAGGTCGGTCGCGTGACCGGCGCCCTGTGCGCGCTCAAAGAGGGTGACCTGCTCGGTGTCCGGGGGCCGTTCGGAAAGCCTTATCCATTGAGGGATTTTGAGGGCAAGGATATATTCATTGTTGGCGGCGGTGTCGGTTTTGCTCCGCTGCGTTCGCTGTTCCTGGCACTCGTGCATAACATCGACAAATACAGGAAGATCTATATCCGATATGGAGCCCGCACGCCAAAAGACATCGTGTATAGACAGTTGATCCCGACGTGGGAGAAGCTGCCGAGTGTCGACATACTGATGACGGTCGATGTCGATGACGAATCGTGGAAGGGCAGGGTCGGTGTCGTGACCGTGATCCTGGACGAGATCCCGGTCAACGTTAAGACTGCACCGACCGTGGTCTGCGGTCCGCCGCTGATGATGAAATTCACGACCCAGAAGCTGCTCGCGGCAGGCTTCAACGATGCGAACGTATACCTGTCCATGGAACAGAATATGTCATGCGGTTTGGGCAAGTGCAATCACTGCCGGCTGGGAAAATACTACGTGTGCAAGGATGGACCGGTACTGACCTGGAAGGATATCAAGGATATAGAGGAGCCATTCCTATGAATACGATCGATCCCAAAACCACGACCACGAAGCCGGTGCTCTGCCCGTTCTGCAGTTATGGTTGTGAATTCGGTGTGGTCTTCGATGACTTCGGCATAAAGGGTGTTGAATATCTCAAAGACGGCTGCAGCGGGGGCAGGCTCTGTCCAAGAGGCAGCGCGGCGGGATTGTATCTCGATCATCCGCGCCGGCTTTGTTCTCCGAGCCGGGGCGGCCGGGCCGTAGAGTGGACAAAGATCACCGCCGAACTAAAAAAAGCGCTTGCCAGCCCCGAAACCGTGGCCGTGACGTTCGACCGGAATATAACACTTGAAGAATACCAGTCGATCGCCGGTTTCTGCCAGGGCGCGGGCATAAAGCAGTTTGCCTCTTCGTATCTTGAACCGGAAACCTGTTTGTCGGATTTTCTCCGGAGTGATTTTTCCGAGAAAGAGATGGAGTCGGCACAGACCATTGTCATCCTGGGCGATCCATTCAATCAGGCGCCGGTGTCTTCGAAGTCGATCATCAACTGGCGGCTGGGCAGCCGTGACCGGAGACTTTATGTCATTGACTCGATACGCACCCATACCGCGGCGTATGCCCATGAATTCTTGAAGGTCCGCGTCGGCACCGAACCGCTCCTGCTCCTGGCACTCGCGCAACGCGAACTGTCCGGGGTTGATATCGCCAAGGCCACGGGTATTCCCGGCGCCCGGATCAGCGAACTTGCCGAGTCCTTCCGGAGAGCCGGGAAGGGCCTCATAATCGCATGCCTGCCATTCGCACACACCTATGATCCTGTTTTATTGACCGAGGGGTTGAGGGTGCTCAGCGACTACAGCGGGAAGGCCGTCGTTCCCTATGTCGAATTTGCGGGTTATAAGGGGAAGATGAGTTTTGCCGGGATCCTTGATGCGATAAAGAAGAAAGGGATCAAGTACCTGATCAATTTCGGCGAACTGTTCCCGTTCTATTATCCCCAACTGCTGCCGGCTTTGAAGAATGTGGATGTCTTTGCTACATCGACCTTGAAGTACGACGGCTGCACCGCATTGCCTGCCGCTCTCAATATCGAGAAGAGCGGCACCATCATGACCACTTTCGGACCGAGGAAACTCACGGGCTCGGTCAAACCGGCAAGCGGTGCCAAGACGGTCAGTGAGATGCTTTCCATGTGCGAGGCGAAGAGTGAAAAGCTCAAGGTGGCTGAAACGCAAGAACCCAGGGTTGATATCGATTCGCGCATCGGCCGGATCCTTGACATGTCCATCAAGCCGAAGAAGGATCATTTCCGGCTGATCGGTGAAAAGATCGCGTTTTATTACCTGAATCTCCTCGATAAAGAGATGCTTAAAATGAACCCTGCGGATGGAGCCATGCTCACCCTGCGTCAGGGTGATATGGTGGCCGTGGAGTCGAAAAGAGGGAGTCACGGTCTGAGAGTCACGCTGACCAGCGACGTCGACCCCGGTGTCGTCGCCGTGCCGGCCGAGAGTCCGGAGGTGCGGGGACTTTTCGATTACGTGATTGAAGAAGACAACCGGGCAATCAGCTTTGTGCCAACCGAGGTTAAAATATGCAGAGAAGAATAGTCCTGGATCTTGATCTATGTTGTGGATGCCGCTCATGTGAAGCGGCCTGCCGGGCGGCATTCAAGGGTGAGGCGCGCATCCGGCATGGCGATATCAGCGGCGTTGCCTATCTACCACTTGCCTGCAAGCACTGCAAACAGCCGCTCTGTCTTGCTGCTTGTCCGGTCGAGGCGATAACCAAGGATGAAGTGAATGGTCTGGTGGTCCGTTCTGCATTCACCTGCATCGGATGCAGGAGCTGTGCGTTCGCCTGCTCCTTTGGCGTTATTGATGCTCCTTTGATAAGGCATGTATCGCAGAAGTGTAATCTGTGCTCAGACCGGGAACAGGGTCCCCGCTGTGTTGCCGCATGTTCCTCGGGTGCTTTGCAGTGGCTGAGTGATGAGGACATAGGGCGCCACGAGATCGGTATGAGACTAGTTTCCAAAGATCAATTCTTCAGGAGAAGGTCATGAGCATACTAAGGATCATCGTCGCATATCTAGTGTTCCCCGGATTTCTGTTCACTTCGGTCGTAGGTCTTTTTCTCACATGGATCGACCGGAAAGTCACCGCGCGGATCCACTGGCGGGTCGGTCCGCCGTGGTACCAGCCGTATGCGGATTTTCTGAAACTGCTTTTGAAAGAAACGATAGTGCCTGAGGGCGCATCCAAAGTCCTTTTCCTGCTCGGACCGGTGCTGGGCGTCGTGGCCATGACGATCCTGGCCGTGATGCTGTTCTCAATGAATTTCAACCCGCAAGTGACGTTCGTTGGCGATCTGATCGTCATCATTTACTTGCTTGCCCTGCCGCCCATCGGTATCATCATCGGCGGCTCGGCATCCAAAAATCCCCTGGCCAGCGTCGGCGCATCGCGGGAGATGACCCAGTATTTTGCCTACGAACTCCCTTTTCTGATCGTGATCACAAGTATCATTATCAAGGCGGGCGGTACGATCCGGATCGGCGAGATAATAAGCGCGCAGGCGGCTCAGGGTCCTTTTCTTTACTCGTTCTCCGGCGCGATTGCCGGGGTCGTCATGCTCCTTACTATGCAGGCGAAATTGGGTTATGTGCCGTTCGACGCGCCCGAAGCCGAGCAGGAGATCATGGCCGGTCCCTTCATCGAGTATTCCGGCGTGAGTCTGGCATTGTTCAAGCTGACCAGGGCGATGATGTTGTTTGTCCTTCCGCTCTTCACCATTTCCCTGCTGTGGGGTGGTTTTGCTGACTGGTGGGCAGTATTGAAATTCCTGGTCATAGTCGTGCTCGTTATATTGATCAAGAACACCAATCCGAGGCTGCGTATCGACCAGTCACTGAGATTCTTCTGGATCGGCACCGGTATCCTGTCGATCATCGGTCTGGTTCTGACATTCTACGGTCTATAAGGAGAAGGAGTATCTATGACGAATGCAAAACTCTGGGGCCTGAAGAAATCACCATGGGTCTTCCACGTGGCTGCGGCGTCCTGCAACAACTGCGATATTGAAATACTCGACGTGATCACACCGCGCTGGGACGTTGAACGCTTCGGGATCGTGCTTGTCGGTTCACCCCGGCATGCCGATGCGTTGCTCGTGACCGGTGTCCTCAACCGGAAATCACTGCCGCGCGTGATACACGTCTATGAACAAACACCTAAACCGTGCCTGGTCATAGCTGTGGGCAGCTGCACGTGCGACAATCACATATTCAGGCCTTCCTACAATGCGGTCGGGCCATACGACAAACACATTCCGGTCGATGTCTACATACCCGGGTGCCCGCCCAAACCCGAGGCGATCATCAGCGGTGTCGTGAAAGCACTGAAGAGGCTATGATGAAGAAAGAATATTCAAGAGAGATTCTGGATCAAATAAGCGAGAAGTTCCCCGAGATCTTGGTGAAGGTGCATGGACCCCGGCGCGTTTACATCAGGATACCGCGGGAGCAGTTATACGATCTGGCGCGCTTCCTTCATTGCGAACTGGGCTTCCGGTTTTCGATCGCAACCGGCATTGACACCCGGGACGGGATCGAGATTTTGTATCATTTTTCGCACGATAAGGCAGGTACATTCTACAGTCTGAAGACCGTCGTGCCCAAAGACGATCCGAAGATAAAGAGTCTTGCCGATTTCCTGCCGGCGGCAAACTGGATCGAACGCGAGGTCCACGAGTTGCTCGGCGTGGATTTCACCGGCCATCCGAATCTTGTGCCGCTCCTGACCGCCGAAACCTGGCCTGCGGACCTTCACCCTCTGCGCCGTGATTACCGCGATGAGCATGAGAAAATGGACGAAGGCAGATCAAGGAGGGGGCATTGAAGAGAATCGTACCGATCGGTCCATACCATCCACTGCAGGAAGAACCTGAGTTCTTCAAACTGATCGTCGAAGGCGAGAAGGTGATCGATCTTGAGATAAATATCGGTTACAACCACCGGGGTCACGAATTCATCGCTCAGAAGCTCACCTGGGACCAGATCCCCTTCCTGGTGGAAAGGATCTGCGGGATCTGCTCTGATTCCCACCCCTATGCCTGTGTTATGGCGATCGAGGATGCGGCACACATCGAGGTGCCGCTACGTGCGCAATACATAAGAACGATCATCGGCGAGCTGGAACGTATCCACTCGCACTATCTGTGGTTGGGTCTTGCCGGTCATTTCATCGGTTACAACACGGTCTGGATGTGGGTCTGGCGTTACCGCGAGCCGTTGCTCGATCTATTCGAATTGATAATGGGCAACCGGAACCATTACGCGATCAATAAGGCCGGCGGCGCGCGCCGGGATATCCTGCCCGAGGATTATCCAAAGATCGAGAAGTACCTGGATCTGCTCGAGGAAAAGAATACGATGTTCACGAAAGCCGTGCTCGACGATCCGGTGATCCGTGCCCGGCTCGAAGGCGTGGGCATTCTGTCCCGGGAGGATGCGGTCGCGTACGCCGTGCTGGGTCCCACGGCCCGGGGGTCCGGGTATGCGATAGATGTCCGCAAAGACGAACCCTATGATGCGTACGACAAGATTTCCTGGGACATGATCGTGTGTGAAGAGGGTGATGTGCTGGCCAAGGCGAAAGTCAGATTGCTGGAATGTTTCGAGTCGATAAAGATCGTGAGACAGTGTCTGAAGAACATGCCGGACGGACCTATCGAGAACAGGGTCGAGGAGATCCCGGCCGGCGAGGGCATCGGGCGTCATGAGGCACCGCGGGGCGAGGTCTTCCACTATGTCCGTTCCGACGGCTCAAACTACCCGATACGGCACAAGATAAGAGCGCCCAGTTTCATGAACATTCCGTCGAATGAAGTGGCGGTGAGGGGATACTCAATCGCTGACGCGGCGCTCGTCCTGGCCGCGGTCGATCCCTGCTACTGCTGCACCGAGCGGACCGTGGTATACGAAGACAGGAAGCCGAAGTACTCGGGCGCCGACCTGCTGCGATTGTCCTGGCAGAAAACCGAGACACTAAGAAGGAGATATAAGCGATGATCGGACTCGATTTCTTCATTGATAACTACGGTCTCCTGCTGGGTGCGCTCTTCGTTTTCGTCGGTCTGATGTCATTCGTATACGCGCTCGGCACGATGCATGAGAAAGGACACCGGCTCGAATACTACCTGATGTTGTTGCTGATCGTCGGGTCCGGCGTGGGTGTTGCATTCTCGTACAACATCCTTCTCATCTTCGTCTTCTGGGAGGTCTCGACCTTTGCTGCCTGGCGCGCCGTTGCTTACTACCGGAGAGCCCCCGAGATCGAGGCCTCGACCTGGACATTTCTCATCAACTTCATCGCCGCAAGCATACTCCTTGTGGGAATTTTGATGATCTACAATGACAACGGGACATTCAGCATATTCGATATCTCCACGGTCAGCGAAACGGCCGCTTTGTTCGTGCTCGTCGGCATCATGACCAAGTCGGTGACCGTTCCGTTCCACGTCTGGCTGGCGCCGGCCTACGGTGCGATACCGACCGCGCTTGGCGGCAGTCTTGCCGGGGTTGCGGAGAACATCGGGGTCATCCTCTTCCTCCGTCTTTTCACTTTGAGCGGGCATGGTACGCCTGCCTTCATGGAGATGGTGGCGTGGCTGGCCGTTGTCTCGAGCATCGTGGGCGGCGGCGTGGCCCTGCGGTCGAACAAGCTCAGGAACATGCTCGCATTCTCTACGATCAGCCAGGTTGGTTTTGTCCTGCTGGCCTTTGCCGTGGGCGGGCTGTACGGCGTGGTCGGCGGCATATTATACATACTTGCCCACGCCCTGGCCAAGTCCGGGCTCTTCTACGGTGTCGGCCTGATCGAGGACGTGACGGGCGAGGATGATCTGACCAATATGTCCTGCATGTTCAGACTTTCGCCGGTGCTGACCCTGGGTATGGCATTGCTGGCCGGATCGCTCGTCGGTTTCTTTCCGCTTATCGGATTCTTCTCAAAACTGGCCGTCATCGTCAGCGCGGTCGGGCATTCTCCATATCTGGGCATTGGCGCCATTGCCTCGGCCGTTGTTACCCTGCTCTACATCACGAGATTCTACCATGAGGTGTTCTTCGGAGATAAGTGCGATATCGCCAAGTCGAGATACAAACGCCCGAGTAACGCGGCAGTAGCCGTGGTTTTCATGCTGGCGCTCCTCTCGCTGATACTCGGTGTTATGTTCTATGAGCCGCTTGGCTTTCTGATTGCCGGAGGTCAATAAAATGGGTGAGATTAGTGCGATCTTCTATGTGATCTTGCTGCCGATCGCGATCGGTTTGCTGGGGTTCGTGATCAACCGCCTGCGCACCGAATTGGATTTCGTGGCTTTCCTGGTAGCGCTGATACTTTCGATCCGGATCTTCGTGGCCACGCGGACCGGCATAATATCATATAACCTGGCTTCGATGTTCGGCATCGATTTCAGATTCTACGCGGATAGCCTGGCGGGATTAGTTGTGCTTTTCAATGCGATATTCGCCATTCTTATCTGGTTCTATTCGCTCAGGTTCATGTCGAAGAAACCGGGCGAACGAACGTACCACATGTATCTGACCATCACGCTCGCGGCGGCAAACGGCGTCGTGCTGAGCGGTAATCTCATTTTTCTGCTGATCTTCTGGAATGTCCTCGTCTTCGCGCTCTACGGAATGCTGCTGATCGGCAAAACGGACAGCACTTTTGCGGCGCGAAAAGCGCTGACGATCATCGGTATCGCCGATTATGCGATGATGCTCGGTATCGTGCTTCTGCTCGTCAGGGCAGGGACAGCGAATTTCCCCGTGGAACCGAGGGTATTGCTCGCCGACCCCTGGCTTATCGCTTCATATGTTCTGATCGTGGTCGGCGCGCTCGCCAAAGCCGGTGCCATGCCCCTCCATTCCTGGATACCTGAGGCCGCCAAGTCCGTGCCCGCTTCCACGATGGCTTACCTTCCGGCGAGCCTCGATAAACTCCTCGGTATCTATCTGCTCATGAGGGTTTCGTACTTCATCTTTGACATATCGGGCGTCACCTCGGTCAGGATCGTCTTGATGGTCATCGGATCGGTCACGATCATCGCGGCCGTCATGATGGCCATGGTCCAGAAGGAGGCGATGCGCCTGCTTTCTTTCCATGCCGTGTCCCAGGTCGGGTACATGATCCTGGGTATCGGGACCGGCATCCCGGTCGGCATTGCCGGTGGTATGTTCCATATGATTAATAATACAATCTATAAGACATGCCTTTTTCTGTCCGCAGGTTCGGTCGAATACCGCGCCCGGGCAACCGAACTCGACCGGCTCGGCGGGCTCGGTGTGAAGATGCCGCTCACCATGCTCTCGTTCATTGTCGCCGCCTTCGCGATCTCTGGTGTGCCTCCGTTCAATGGTTTCTATTCGAAGTGGATGGTGTACCAGGGTGTCGTGGAACTCGGTGACCAGATCAGCTTCTGGCCCGTGTTCCTCATCGCGGCGATGTTCGGCAGCGTGCTGACCCTGGCTTCGTTCCTGAAGATGATCCATTCCCTCTTCCTTGGCGAGCGGCCGCGAGAGCTCGACAAGGTGCGCGAGGCGCGTTTTGAGATGGTCGTACCTACGTTGATCCTTGCCGCCGCGTGCATCCTGTTCGGCGTGTTTGCCCAGGCCATACCCCTGAAGCATCTGATACTGCCGGCGTTGTCGTTCCCGGTCAGCGGTATCGGGTTCTGGACTCCGGCACTGGCGACGATATTGATGATCGGGGGTCTGCTGATCGGCCTGCTTGTCTATCTGCTCGGCACCGCGATGAAGCCGCGCCGGGCGCGCGTTTTTATCGGTGGCGAGGTAATGGAAGAGGAAGCCGCGAGGATTACCGGTCCCAATTTCTACTCCTCGGTGCACACCGTTGACATGCTCGAGAAGACCTACAGCTTTGGCGAGGGTGGAGCGTTCGATTTCTACAACTACCTGAAGGGCGCGACCGGTGCTCTCGGTGTTCTTCTGCGCGATGTCGTTGATAAATTGATAACAACTCTCTACCGGGTGATCGGAGAGATCATACAGAATCTCGGCCGGCTGACATCGGCGCTGCACACGGGCGAACTATACGGTTACATTGGCTGGATCTTCCTGGGCGGTATCATCATCCTGCTGATGCTGGTCTTCTAACCGGAGGGACGAATGATTGAACTTTATCTCTTCCTTTTCATCATGCTGATCGCGGCCGTCATTGCGACCGAGATCAAGGATTTGCTCGCCGCCGTGATCTCGCTGGGCGCCGTGGGGTTCTCGGTTGCGATAATGTTCATCCTCGTGCAGGCGCCGGACCTGGCCATCGTCCAGATCGTCGTTGAAATCCTCACGATCGTGATCTTCGTAGCCGTGGTCTTCCGCACGACACATATCGACGAGACGATCGGCAAGCGTTTTGCCAGCACCCACATCCTTTCCATGGTTCTGTTCTCGCTCTTTGCGTTCTTGTTCCTGGCGGCAGTCGTTCAATCGCTGAGAGAACTGCCGAGGTTTGGCTATGCGACCATGAGGGTTGCCAGCGAATACATCAGACTGGGTCTTTCTGAATGCGGCGGGGCGAATATCGTCGCCGACGTGATCCTTGATTTCCGTGCCCTCGACACCCTTGGTGAAGCGACCGTTCTCTTCACGTCGGTCATCGGCGTGCTTGCTTTGATGCGCAAAATCGGGAGGAAAAGATGAGGGGTATGAGTCTTGTTGTTAAAGTTGTCACCAATATAGTCGTGGGTTTCATATTCATATACGGTGTCTACATAATCCTGCACGGCCACCTGACGCCCGGCGGCGGTTTTGCCGGTGGTGTCATCATCGCGGGAGCGCTCGTGCTGAGGATACTCGCTTTCGGTGTTGAACCCGTCTCAGAGAAGCGGGCCGAAGAACGCGCTTCGGCATTCGAGAGTTTAGGCGCCCTGCTCTTCATCGGCATAGCGTTTGCCGGGTTGATCATCGGCGGGGCTTTCTTCCTTAATTTCCTGCCCCAGGGCACACCGCTGCGGTTGTTGAGCGGGGGCATTATTCCCCTCTGCAACATCGCGATCGGAATAAAAGTCGGAGCCGGTTTGTTCACTATATTCCTCGCTCTTGCGGCAATAAAATACGTGATGGAGGATTGAAGAGATGATTGCTTTTCTTGCGTGTATCGTTTTGTTCCTGATCGGTCTTTATGCAATTGTCACGAAGCGTAATCTCATCAAGATCGTGATCGGTTTCGCGCTGATGGAATACGGGATCAATCTGCTTTTCGCGCTCATCGGTTTCCGTCATGGCAGCGTTGCGCCGATCATCACGCAGATCGACATGCCTCGAAGGTTCGTGGATCCGGTGCCGCAGGCGCTTGTCCTCACCGCCATCGTCATTGCCCTGGGAACGACCGCGCTCATGCTTGCGGTTGCGCTGCGCATCTATAATCGCTACAAGACATTTGATATCGCCGAGATCAGGAAGTTGAAAGGATAAGGAGGCATGGTGACCATAATTCCGCTGTATTTTGCGATACCGCTGCTGGCTGCCTTTTTGATCCCGGTCATTGGCAAGTTCGCGAAGACATTCACCTGGCTATTCACAACGGCCGTTTCGTTCGCGCTCTTTGTGATCGCGCTGTACGGTGTCGCTGCCGTGCAGGAGTTTCCTCTGATCGTCTGCAAGATGGGCAGATGGGCGCCGCCGCTGGGAATAGTCATGGTCCTCGATGCTTTTTCGGCGTTCATGGCGCTCGTGATCTCGATCGTCGTCTTCGCCGGCGCGCTCTTCTCCTACAGGTATCTTTCGCACTACACCGGTCAATGGAAATTCTACACGTTGTATATGCTGATCACGGCCGGCATGATGGGTGTCGTGCTGACCGGTGATCTGTTCAACATGTTCGTCTTCCTCGAGATCGCGGCGATCTCATCCTATGCGCTGGTGGCTTTCGGGGTCGATGCTGAGGAGCTGGAGGCATCCTTCAAATATATGGTCATGGGCGAGATCGGCGGTCTGACGTTCCTGCTCGCGATCGCATTGATCTACGCCAGGACATCGACCTTGAACCTCGCCGATATATCGAATGTCATGCAGATGTTCGGTCAGACCACTTTTTTCTGGACCGTGCTCGGCCTCATGCTCTTTGCTTTCTCGATCAAAGCCGCATTCGTGCCGTTCCATTCATGGCTGCCTGATGCTCATCCGGCGGCGCCGGCGCCGGTATCCAGCCTCCTTTCCGGCATCTTCATCAAAGTGCTCGGAATCTACACGACAGCAAGGATGGTCTTCAATGTATTCGGGCTGAGCCGCGCTAATGCGCCGATGTTCTTCAATATCCTTATTGTGCTCGGATTGCTCTCGATCACGTTCGCCGGGTTGACCGCGCTCAATCAGAAGGACTACAAGCGCCTGCTCGGTTATTCGAGCGTGTCGCAGATCGGGTACATTATGCTGGGATTCGGTATCGGTAACTACTACGGCGTGGCCGGTGCGATATTCTTCATTCTGGCGCATGCGCTGGCAAAGGGTCTCTTGTTCTTGACCTCCGGCGCGGTGGTGCACGCGACCGGGACGCGCGATCTCAATAAACTGGCGGGTCTGGGTGAGAAGATGCCGACCACGGCATGGAGTTTCCGCTTCGGCGGGTTGTCGCTCATCGGCATACCGCCGCTCGTCGGGTTCTGGGCAAAGTTCTGGATCATCCTCGGGGCGTTGAAAGCCGGTATGTTATGGCTCGCAATTACCGCGATCGTGTTGAGCGGCTTGACGTTGTATTACTATCTTAAGATCGAAAATAGCGTGTTCCTGAAAAAGGGCAAAGTCGATGCTAAGCCGGCGCCGTTTACCATGCGCATCGCGATGGTCTTCCTGGTGGTTTTGATCGTGGTTTTGGGTCTCGGTTTCCAGCAGGTTATCGATTTCGTTGTCGGCCCGGCCGCGAATGCGCTGCTGCGCGGTCTTGAGTATTCGCAGCTTGTTTTCGGATACGTCACCACGGGTTTTTAGGAGGCCATAATGAGGTATATCATATATTTCATCACCGGGTTCATTCTCTTGCTTCTTCTGACATGGAGCACGAACATCGACCATCTGATCGCGGGTGCCGCAGTCGTGCTCGTCGGCACGGTCCTGTTCGGCGGCTATTTCACTGACCGGCCCCTGAAATTCCTGCAACTGCACAGGATAGTCGTTTTCGCGATCTACGTGCCGATCTTTGTGTGGTACATGGTGAAAGCGAATATCGATGTGGCCTATCGCGCGCTCCATCCAGAAAGGCCGATAAAACCGGGTATTGTCAAGATCCGCACGACCCTGAAGACGGATATTGCCCGTGTCTTCCTGGCGAATTCGATCACTCTGACCCCGGGCACGATGACCTGCGATATCGACGGCGATATTCTCTACATCCACTGGATCTGGGTACAATCCGAGGACCTCGAAGAGGCGTCGAGGATCATCGCCTCGCGGTTTGAAGTATTCTTGAGGAGGATTTTCGAATGAGCGTCTTAGTTAGTATCCTTGCGATCAGCAGTTTTTTGTGCATCTATCGGATCTACCAGGGTCCTTCGATATCGGACCGGGCAGTCGGCGTCGACATCATGGGCATCCTTTTTGTCGGCATCACCGGACTCGCCGCACTCTTTTACGATCTGCCTTATCTGATGGACCTTTCGATATCACTCGCGCTTTTCAGCTTCATTGGTGCACTCGCCCTTGCCAAGTATCTGGAAAAGAGGAGTCTCGATGATTAGCGCGATCGGCTGGATCATAATCTGGATCGGCGTTCTCTTCGATGTACTCGGCGCGATCGGTCTCGTCCGGTTCCCGGATGTCTACAACCGCCTGCAGGCTTCGACCAAATGCGTCACCCTCGGCACGTTCGGCATAATGGTCGGCATTTTTATGATACACGGTTTTTCCGCGATGGGGATCAAGGCGCTCATATGCGGCGCATTCCTTTTGTTGACAAACCCGGTTGCCGCCCACGCTCTGATGAAGGGTTCACTCCATTTCGGGGTCAAGATGTGGAAGGGCACGATCGTCGATAACTACGGAAAAGACAAACTCGGCAGCGAGCAGATCGAGAGAGGAGGCGGGTAGAATGCGTAAGCCAAAATTGAGAGAACTGGGCGAAGCGATCCGGGCGATTGTCCTTGGCCCGTACACGTCGAAATTTCCCTTCAAACCTTCGCCGGCCGCACCGCGCTTCCGGGGTAAGATAGAGTTCGATGCCGAAAAGTGCGTGCTCTGCGGTGCATGTGTTGAAGTGTGCCCGGCAAACGCGCGCGAGCAGCAGGATGATCTCACGAGGGGCGTCCGCAAGGAGATATACCATCCGGAGCGGTGTATCTATTGCGGGCAATGTGTTGCGTACTGCACGACAAAAGAAGGTATCAGGCACACCCAGGAATACGACCTGGCCCAGATAACGCGGGACGGCTACGAGGAGTCGATCGAGGACGAGTTGATCTGCTGCGAGCGGTGCGGTGAGGTCATTACGACCCGGGCGCATCTCTTGTGGATCGCCCGGAGAGTCGGCGAGCTTGCCTATGCTAACCCCAACCTCTTCCTTGTGCTATCCCGGGAATACGGTGAAGAGTCGATCCCGAAGAGCGCGGACACGCCGCCCTACCGCAGTGAGCACTTGAGGTACTTGTGCCCCGCATGCCGCAGATCGGTCTATCTGAACGAGATCTGGGGATACTGATACAGCAGTAGGTAGTAGGTAGTAGACAGTAGACAGAAAGCAGAAAGCGGCAAAACGCAACAAACCAACCTGCTATATATTGTTGCGTTTTACAGCAGGAATATCAGCGCGACGCCGGCAATCGCCACCAGCGTGCCGATGATCGCGGCGAGACTTATCCGTTCCTTGAATATCCAGTGGGACAAGGGGATCAAAAAGACCGGCGGCAGCGCCATCAGTGTCGAGGCAATGCCCACATACGTATTCTGAACCGCAACGAGCGACAGCCAGACGCCCAGGAACGGACCGCAGATACTGCCGGCAAGAAGCGCCCTGCTGCCCGGGCGGTCCTGGAGCATTCTTACCGTATAGGGCACGCGTCCCCGGATGAGCGCGATCACCCATAGGACGCTTGTCGCCGTGAACACCCGGATGATATTCCCGGAAAGAGCAGAATAACCATCGGCCAGCCCTTTCTTTGACAGGATCAACCCGATGGCCTGGCCCGCTGCGCCGCCGATACCGCAGAGGATACCGATCGTGTCATGTTTGCCATTCGGGCTGGTGTTCCTGTGGCCGGTGACGACCCAGACAATCCCCGCGATCACGACCGACATGGCCAGGATATCGGTCATTTCAAGCAATTCATAGAGGAAGATCCAGGCGATCAGCGTGCTGAAGACCGGCACGAGGGCCATCAGCAGCATAGCCAGCCTGGTACCGAGCATTACAAAGGCCTTGAAGAGCAGCATGTCGCCCAGGGCAAAGCCGACGATCCCGGACAACCCAAACCAGAGCCAGTGATAACCGATCACATCCATGGGCACGATAGTGCCGGTTGAGATCAGATGCGCAAGCAGCAATAGGATCAGCGCTACTGCCAGCCGGACGCGGTTTACGACATTGTGGCCGAGCCGGCGGGAAGCCACGGTAAAGAACATTGAGCCGAATGACCAGCACAGCGCCGTGCCCAGTGCCGCAAACTCTCCTACGAATCTACTAATGCGTTCTCCTTATTACTGCTGATGCGCGGTATTTTTCTGGTTCTTCGGTACGGCGTCCGTATTTCATAGGGACACGATTATATGCTTGGAGCGTCTTGAGTCAACATTGATATGCGGGATCGGTGGCGGCGAGCAGTTAACTTCCGGTTTGGAGTAAATCGATGAAACCAACTTGGCTGGTTGTGTGAACAATAACAGCTTGACAAGGTGCACTGCACGCGTATATTATTCTCCATGAAGATCATAACCAAATGTTGCACGCTGATCGTACTACTGTGTTCATTCATCACGGTGCGGTGCTCATGGCAGGCAAAGATGTTTTACCCGTATACGTTCCAGACCGGCAAGGTGCTCGAGCAGGGTAAGAACGAAATCGGAGTCCACATACCGGCCAATGTCACGATTGCCCGCGGAATCCTCAGGTCAGGGCTCGAACTGCGCGCCGGTGCCGGGCTTTCCGGCCTCGATATCTTCGGTGCTAACCTCGGGCTTGGCAAGTCGGTAACCAGAAGTACGCATTTGTTCTCGAGCGGCTACGCCGATACTGAAATATTCTTCAACAGTGAACACGAGTACGCAGGAATGCGTTTCACCGGAACATGCGCTCTTGGTTATTACTTCCGCAATGACTTTGGTGTTTTTGCGCCAATTAAAGCGGGCTACTTGTTCTATGACCTTGCCGGAAGTAAGGGAGGGAATGTGGTATTTGTCCCGGGGTTGGGTATTACGTATGAACGCCGGCATGTAGCTGTACGTCTAACCGGTAATGTTCCATTACCGACCGCAATTCATGGTACTGACGATGCGGCTACCGAAGTCCTCCAAATGCCGTACGCTGGTCTGCAATTATTGTTCTGCTGGTAGTCAGGTTTTTGTAGTAGTCTGCGATCAATGAATCTTCCTGCATGGTGCCGGTTATCTCCATTACCGGGCCGACCCGGCCCGGATCATATTTGTCCGGGAATATTACGACTTCCAGGATACCGGTTTCATCGTCCATGGTCAGAAAACTCATTAATCTGTTGTTCCTGGTACGGATCGTACGGCGGGTGATGAGGCTGCTGATCAGTTGCGCTCTCGATTTGTCATGCAGGCTTGATATGTGTGTCTGGCGCTGACCGTAGAATACCTGCAGGACATGGCATGCCGGTATGAACTCTATTGTCCCCAGTTGGCCCAATACTTTAACTCGGTCGCTGAAGTCACTCAATTTCGGTACTTTTCGGCCAAAGTGGGGAATGGTTTCTTTTAAGATCTTGGAATCGAGCAGCAGGAAATACAGTTCGGGCCAGGTATGGTTGAACGGGTCCAGGCTGCCCGATTTTATGAGCGAGATGCCTTCTTCGATCGAGGGGCGGACGCGGTAGAAGAAATCCCGCGCGTCCTCAAACGGCCGCATTCTCATGATCCGGCTGATCGTTTCCGCCGAGAGTTCCCTTATCTCATCCAGGCCGGTAAGGAGCGATGAATCCTGGATCATGAACCGCGCCGCGCTTTTGCTGACATCCGGCGCCATTATCCTGATCCCCCTCCGGCGCGCCTCGTTGATATAGGCGATGGTGGGATAGTAGCCGCCCTTGTTGTTTATCACCTGGCAGAAGAATTTCATGGGTTCATAATACTTCTGGTAGGCGGACAGGTAGGCGAGCGTCGCATAGGTTATGCTGTGCGCTTTGTTGAAACCGAAAGAAGAGAATGCTCTTATGCGATCCCAGACCGGTGTGATCTCCTGCGTGTCGTATCCCATGTTACCCGCCTTGGCAAAGAACAGGTCTTCGATCTCTTTCATGTTCTCCGGGCTGCGCGCCTTGGTCATTGCCCGGCGCAGCATGTCACCGTCGCTCAGGGAAAAACGGGCGAAGTCATGGGCGATCTGCAGTATCTGTTCCTGATACACGGGTATGCCGAGGGTGTCGCCCAATGTTTGTTTCAGGTTCGGGTGGGGGTAATCTATTTTTTCTTCACCCTTGATCCGCCTGAGGAATCTTTCCTTCATTCCA
>JACUUY010000223.1 GCA_014859085.1 Caldifarciminota bacterium | reverse complement strand
TTGGCTATCCTTTTCTTAGTCCCGTTCGGGCAATCAGGATTCCAGACCACTGACTCCCTCATTTTTCTACTTCAGTTGTATCAAGTCTCATATAGTACGCGCGCCTTTAGACCTGGGCACGGGAGAACAGATAGGTACCGAGACCCACCATCAAAGCGTTGAAGCCAGCTAACACTCCTAAGCTAATCAGCCACCCAAGCGGACCGAGTAGGGGCGTTCCAGTTCCCAGCAGACACCACCGCAACAGCTCGACCCCATAAAACATGGGATCAAGCAACATCGCGACCTGAAGCGGGAATGGCACCACATCGATAGGGAAGAATACCCCTGATAGCATGAACAGCGGCCACATTACAAAGGTAGTCAGCAGCTGAAACGCATGAAAATCGTTCAAGGTTGAGCCGATTGCGACGCCCAGACCGACAAAGCCGGCGGTGATAAGAAGCATCACGCCTACAGCTGTGAGCGCCCCTGCTACCAGCGCGAGGGTTGGCGTGAAGGCACCCATGAGCCCTGCAACCGTCATTAGTATTATGCCCTGAATTGACGCGGTCACTGCTCCACCGAGGATTTTGCCGAGGATGATGCTGGTGCGGCTGACGGGTGCAACGAGCATCTCTTTCATGAAGCCAAATTGTCTGTCAAAGATGACGGAGACGCCGGAGAACATGGAGCCAAAGAGGAGCCCCATTCCGATGATGCCAGGTGCCAAGTAGGAGAGATAATTGATGCCGCCAAAGTCGCCGATGAATCTGCCGAGCCCTGAGCCGAAGATAGCGAGGAAGAAGAAACTCTGAGCTATCGACGAGATGATTCGTGCCTTCGCTCGCCAGTAGCGTTTCAATTCGCGTAACAGGACCACATAGATTGCTTGTCCAGATAATGGTTGTACCATTTCACATTTCTCCTTCTATTCCTTGGGTATCTTAACCCCTGACCCGCTGCCCGCGGGCTTGTCGAACGATACGATAGCGCCGCACAGTCTCCATGAAGCTGCCCCGTTCGTCACGGATATGTCGTCCAGTCACTGAGAGGAAGACGTCGTCCAAGGTGGGCTTATGTAGCTCCACCGACTCGAGGACCACTCCGGTTCCATCGATCAGCTTCACAATCTCGGGAATTCGGTGTCCACCATCGTCTACCAACAGATTCAGACGTTTCGGATTTCCATTGCGTCTACCGTTCTCGCCAGCCATGCCCTGCGCTACCATCTGCTGCAAGTGTTTGGGCATCTTTCCACCCCTATCAGCGTCGCCAGGGCTCATCCCGGGCATCATTCCGCCAATGTCTCCATCACCGGACATTCTTCGCATCATCTGCATCATGCGACTCATCGCAGCTTGGTTATTGCCATCAGCGACCGTATCAACGCGGCGTATCCAATCCTTTTCTTTCAATAGGGGACGGATTTTCGTAATTGCCTCCGGGTCCTTGAAGGCTAAACTCACGATGTCGCCTTCCAGGCGCGCCTTCAGCTTGTCGGGGGTGTCCAGCGCGACGATCTTGCCAAAGTCGATGATTTGGATGCGGTCACATAGACGGTCAGCTTCTTCCGTGTAGTGGGTGGTTAGGATGATGGTGATGTTCTCGTCTTGGTTCAGGCGCCGGATATGTTCCCAAATGGCGCGTCGAGTTTGGGGGTCCAAGCCCAAGGTCGGCTCATCTAGGAAGAGGACTTTGGGATAATGAAGTAGCCCCCGGGCGATCTCCAGTCGGCGCTTCATGCCTCCACTGTAGGTCTTTACGAGATCATCACCACGATCGGTGAGCTGAACCACCTCCAATATTTCTTTAATCCGCTGCTGCCGCACATCTC
This sequence comes from Caldifarciminota bacterium, assembly GCA_014859085.1. Lineage (GTDB taxonomy): Bacteria > Hydrothermota > Tepidihabitantia > SM23-42 > SM23-42 > SM23-42. The sequence goes on along the minus strand of JACUUY010000223.1, from coordinate 285 downwards.
GCTTGAGGCCGTAGAGGCGCCCATGAAAATCCAAGTTCTCGCGGCCAGTTAATTCTGTGTCCAGTGTAGGGTCTTGGAAAACGAAGCCGATGCTGCGGCGGACTGCGTCGGGCTCTTCAAGAATGTCGTGGCCGTTCACGGTGGCAGTGCCACTGGTCGGTCGCAATAGCGTTGCCAGCATGTTCAAGGTAGTGGTTTTTCCCGCCCCGTTGGGACCGAGGAACCCTAAGATCTCGCCTTCCTCTACAGAGAAGGACACGTGGTCTACGGCTACGAGGGTTCCGA
>JACUUY010000065.1 GCA_014859085.1 Caldifarciminota bacterium | reverse complement strand
TCGCTTTGATATTGTTTAGGATTTAGAATTTGGGATTTAGGATTTAGCTGCTGATGTATCCTTGACTTGTCGCCCACATTGCGTATAGTGAATGATTCATGTCCCCGACGGGCGAGAGATCCCTGCTCCGCAATACTGTAACATTTTCGATAACCGAGGGTGTTTACAGCCAGGTCTATATCGCGCTGGCGACCGCGGGCAACGCTTTCATAACGAGGTTCGCCTTGCTGCTCGGCGCGATGCCGTTCCATCTGGGGTTGCTGGCTGCGATCGGGCAACTCTCGCTCGTTTTCCAGCCGTTCGCGCTATTCGTCACGCGCCGTGGCACTTCCTGGAAGAAGATCATTGTCCGGCTTGCGACCGCGGGCCGCACCCTTGCCCTGCTGTACGGGCTGCTGCCTTTTGTCTTTCCGCGTTATATTGCGATCTGGGCGTTCTTGCTGCTCCTCTCGGTAAGCGCCTCGCTGCACGCGATGAGCACGAACGCGTGGATCGCCTGGATTTCGGATATGGTGCCCGGCCGGGTGCGCGGCCGGTTCTTTTCCTGGCGTTCCCGGTACCTCATGGTCGCCAGCCTCTTGATCGGCTACGTGCTCGGCGCGTTCGTCGACCTGTTCGATCCGAAGACCGTCGGGTTTGTCGAGAAGTTCATATCCGTGGAGAACGCCGGGTTCTTTTCTTCGGAGCATATCAACGTTGCCTTCATTTTCGTTTTCACGGTTGCCGCGGTCTTCGGATTGCTGGGCGTGGCGATCCTCAGGCGGCAGCCAGAGCAGCCCAAGAAGGTGGAAGAGGAGAGGGTTACCGCGATGCTGTCCAGGCCATTCCGGGACCGGAACTTCCGGAGATTTCTCGTCTACAACGTCTGGTGGATGCTGGCCGTGGGCATCGGTTCACCCTTCTGGCTGCCGTTCATGATCCAGAAATTGCACATGTCCCTGGTCAGCATACAGGTGTACGGAACGATCAGCGCCGTGGCGTCGATCCTGGCGCTCCGGCCCTGGGGCAGGGTGATCGACCGGTTCGGCAACAGGGCGGCAATGCGCGCTGCGATCGTCCTGGGCGGGATCAAACCCGCTGGTATGGCTCTTCGTCAACACACAGAATGTCTGGATCCTCTACCTGGAGGCGTTCACATCGGGCCTCATGTGGTCGGGCACGAATATCGTGGCCATGAATTTCGTCCTTTCGATCGCGCCGCGTGGCCAGAACCAGGTTTACTCGGGGATCCTCGGCGCGGTTTCGGGCGGCGCGATGATCCTGACCATGTTGCTCTCCGGCATCCTCCTGCCCGGAGCAATGAATTTGCTCGGACTGCATCTGGAGCCGGAGCAGGTTCTTTTCGGGCTGACCGGTGTCGCGCGCTGGACCGCGCATATCCCCCTGGGTTGGGTTCAGGAACCGAGAGGGCAGCCGTTCGGCGCCCTGCTGTACTATATCCGGCATTCGATAAAAGTCCGCATTACTCAATCGGTCGGACTGCTCGTACGCAGCCGGAGCGTTGGAGACACGGAGAAACGGAGCCTCGGGGAGAGTGAGAAGTTGAGAGGTTGAGAAGGTAAGAACTTCAGAAACGGCGGCGCCGACGCGTAAGCGATGCGTAGGACCCGGTGTTCATTGACAACTATGCGATTATCCGTATAATTTACTTTGTGAAGCGAACATGAAGCGGCGCCGCAATCGAGCCAAGAAAGGGTACGGAATAATCATCCTGCTGGTCGTTCTGGCAATACCCCTGTTTTACCTCGGCCGCAGGGTGTGCAGGTTGGCGGGCGCAGTGTTCGAGGAGAGGAAATTGTCCAAGGCGAAGATCGTTATGCGCGCGGAAAATGATATGCTCATGATGAGGCTCGACGAATACAGGAAGGGCGGCCTTATCGAAACAAAGGCGCGCGAGGAATTACGGATGATAAGAAAAGGCGAAAAGATATACATACTGAAAAAGAAATGATATACCAACTATCGATCACACCCTTTCGCGCTGAACCCTGCCAGAGTGAGGAGAGATATGCGCTTGGCGAGCAGGTCATTTTGAGAAGCAAGGAAGGCGTCGATATCGGCAAAGTGATTGCCATTCAAGGGGATGATGCGGACGAGTCTTACGGCGAGATCCTGCGTCGCGTGACGCAGGTGGATATCGAACGTCGGCGCAAGCTTCAGGAATACGAAGAATTTTGCCTCGCCGAGCTGAAGAGGGCAGTAGGCGAATTCAAGGTGGCGATGAAGCCGGTGTTCTGTCATTGCCAGTTCGATAGCGAGCGCGTCATGTTCTACTTCACGGCCGAAAAGCGTCTCGAATTCCGGCGGTTGCACCGCAGCATCTCCCAGAAACTGAACAAACGCGTCGTCATCAAACAGATCGGCGTGCGCGATTATTCCAAACTATTCGGCGGGATCGGTCCGTGCGGCCGGAATCTCTGCTGCTCGGCATTCCTGAGTGAACTGAAATCGATCTCGCTGCGCATGGCGAGGGAGCAGAAACTCTATGTATCGCCCGGCAAGATATCCGGGGTATGCGGTAAGCTCCTTTGCTGTCTCAATTTCGAGGAGAACTACTACACTGATTTTCAGGAGAGGAACCTCAGCCGGGCGATGCAGGCTGATGAAGAGGAGTAGAGCGGTCACGATCGGCCTGCGTGATGTCAGATCATGAATCTGGAAGATCTGTTTGACCTCGTGAAGACGCTGCGTGAGAAGTGCCCGTGGGATCGGTCTCAGACCCTGGGTTCGCTCAGGAACAAAGTCATTGAAGAGTCCTATGAACTGGTCGACGCGATCGCCGGCGATAACCCGGAGGCGATCACGGAGGAGATCGGCGACGTAATATTCCTCGTGCTATTTCTGGTGAGGATTCTGGAAGAGGAAGGAAGAACGAGCCTGGAAGGTCTGGTCGAGGCGGCGGTGAACAAGTACCGCGCCAAGCACCCTCACGTCTTTCAGGGCGCGCCGCTGAAGAACAAGCGCGAAGTGCTGGAATTCTGGCACAAGAGCAAGCAGGACATTTTTGCCGGTATTCCCGAGATCCTGCCGGCGCTGCTGGCGGCAAAGGTGATCCAGGAGCGGGCGGCAAAACTCGGTTTCGACTGGACGACGCATGCCGGTCCCCTGGAGAAGGTGCGCGAGGAGATCGCAGAACTCCAGAAGAGCGAGGACGCGGCGCGCTCCGAGGAGATGGGCGACCTTCTCTTCGCCTGCGTCAACCTGGCGCGCCATCTTGAAATCGACCCGGAGGATGCTTTGAGGGATGCCAACCGTAAATTCGTCCGGAGGTTCCGGAAGTTGCTGCGCGAATTCCAGAATCAGGGCAAGGACATTGGCAAGGCCGGGCTTGAAGAGATGGATGCGGTATGGGATGATATCAAAAAAGACGAACGGCCGGGCTGAGAACTTACAGCGCGAGATCGAGGAACTCAAAGCCGGCATGACCAAGCTCGGCATCGAGTTTGATGAAACGGTGATCGAGCGCTTCACGGCATATCTTGATATCCTGTATTTCCACCAAGGAAAATTGCACCTGATCTCGCAGCGGGACCATGAACGGATCAGCCGCCGCCATTTTCTGCCCTCGCTGCTTGCACTACCCTATACGAAACGTCGCGCCCGGATTTGTGACATTGGCTCGGGTGCGGGTTTTCCCTCGGTACCGCTGAAGATACTCCGGCCCGAAGTTGATCTCGTGATCCTTGAATCCGTGGCCAAGAAGGCGGGATTCCTGGCGCACCTGGTGGAGAGATTGCGCCTCGAGCGCGTCGAGGTCGTGAACATGCGCGCCGAGCACTACACCGGGCGATCATTCGACTTGGTGCTGCTTAAAGCGGTCGGCAAGATCGAGAAATTACTGGCGGTTGTCGATGCGCTGCTAATTCCCGGAGGCGAGGCGATCTTCTACAAGACGCAGGAAGTCGATGCCGAACTCCGGCGCGCCGGCCGCGTAGTGGAAAAGCTCGGGTTCACCGCCGAGATCGTGAAAACACTGACCCCTCTTGAGCAGATGCCGCTCGCGCTGGTTAGAATGTACCGCACACCGAGAACCTGATACGATGGGTTTTCGCGCAAAATTCGAGGTCTTGTCCTTCATAACAAATCCTAAATTCTAAGCACCAAATCACAACCGTATTCGTTAATCGTGCATCGTACTCGTTAGAGTATAGGTGGTTCGTGACCAACGGCGCGCCATGAATGACGCAACTACATTTACAGTGTTTGGCATGTGGTTACTGGTGCTTAGGTATTGCCTGGACAATTGTTTTGGTCATTCGTGCTTTGTATTTTGGATTTGTTTAGGATTTAGAAATTCGGATTTGGAATTTAACGGTAACACGGTCCATGTAATTGCCCGATTTATCGGGCTCTACGGGCGTAAACGCCCTACTCCTCGGACAGCTAAACTTTGTGGTATCTTCTTGACAAAAATGGAATTGTGGGTATAATACCACAATTAAGCAAGGAGGTAATATGGCATACAAAATAACCGAAGATTGCACGGCATGCGGACTCTGTGAGCCGGAATGCCCAGTTCAGGCAATTACGGCCGGTGATCCGACGTATTTCATCGACCCGGCAACTTGCGTCGAATGCGAGGGCCATTTTGATGAACCGCAGTGCGCGTCCGTGTGTCCGGTCGAGGCCTGCGTTCCTGATCCAGACCATCCAAAGAAATAGGGATATTTTCCACTTTGAGGTATAATACATGCGGTCGGAGTTCCGGCCGCATTTTCTTATAGAATCAACTATTCGGTATCGGGCAGGATCTACTTCGAGGCCAACGTGAATTTGGCATCGAGATAGGCGCCCTCAGCGTCGGTCGCGCGCACGTGGATCTCGAAGACCGCGGTGCCGCTCGCGGCGCCGTAGATAATGCCCTGGTCGGCGTCGATCATTATGCCGTCCGGGGCCTGTAATAGTTCGAACGTGAGCGGGTCGTCGTCCGGATCATAGATAGGCACCGTATAATAGACGCGTTCATTGGAGGTTCGTACCGAGTCGATCCGGGTCCGGAACGCGGGCGGCGAGTTGGCGATTGTGATCTCAAATGGGAAGGCTTCAGAACGGTGCTCGCCGTCATCCACAAAAGCGGCGCCGGTTATGACATCGTTCTTCTTCAACCCGAGCGGCGCGAGCGGCAGCACGTTGGAAGTATTATCGAGGACCTCATCATTGACGAGCCAGTGGACAATGAGGTCTATGTTATCATTGTCCGCATCCTCGAACAGGGCGTTGAGCGTGATCCGGGGCGTCGTCACATATATGATTTCAGGCATCACCGAAACCGAAAGAATTCTCGGCTGAAATCCGCCGATGGTGATTTCTCCCGATCGCATAATCGCGCCGTATGTTTTGCCGTCATAGGGCGTGACCTCGGCGAAAATCCGGTCGCCTTTCTTGATCTCGGAGGAGGACAATGACATGCCCTCGCCGATCATGAAGTCATTGACGAACCATTTGACCTCAAAGGTGATCGGGTCGCCGTCCCTATCCGAGGCGAGGATGCGGGCGGTTATTTCCGATTGGACCGTTGGCTTCGCCGGCAACAGCGTGACATTCTGGAGCACCGGTGGGTTGTTGGCAAGGGCGCCGGGTTCTTCTTTCCTCCCGCTGCATGAATGGACCAGCAAGATTATTGCCAACGCGGATATGACTTTCTGGATTCTCAATTATTACCTCCGTGCAATGAGTATAAACCGATTCCCCGGTCTGTCAATGCGTGCTTTCCCACGGTACGCTGCAGAAGGTCAGGGGTCAAGTTTCTGGTGATCAAACCTGACCCCGACCTTCAATTCCGTGATATTTACCGCTTCTCGGTCAATCTGCCGTCTTTGACTTCGTAAAGCTGTTCGATCCGTATGTAGGTTCTGACTCCGATGCGGCTCAGCCGGTCCCTGACGAGCGAGGCCGTGAACGGAAAGGAAATGCCCTGAACATCAACGTCCGGGTCCCGGTGCGTCAATGACCCGCGCGCGTTGGGCACATAGATTTTCAGTCCGTCGACGAGGATGAGTGAATCGCCTTCGATTCCATCCACCATTCCCAGATAGGTCTCTTCGGCAAAGAGCCCCAATGACAATACAAGCGAGAGCAGAATGATCTTCTTCATTGCGTCCTCCTTATCTTCCTTTCCAGAGTATCACACCGGACCTGGGTAATCCCGGGATACCCGTTTCAGGCGAAACGATTACGCCACCGATCTGGATATAGACCTTGGTCTGGTCTGCGGTCACATAGAGCGAGGGTTCTGAAGGCATGCCCGGACCGAGGGTTACATAGACACGATTCGTTGCTCCGGAGGTGCCCAAGAAGGGTATCGTGTAGGCCGTGCCGGTGAGATAATACAGCGCGTAGAGGTAACCGGTTCCACCGTATGCACAGATATCAGCGCTCGGCCTGAAAGTCGTGAAAAGCACCGCCCCGCCCATAACAAGGCTGGGGGTAAGAACCCGTTCACCACCAGTGGAAAGCCAGCGATACCAGCCGAGTTTATTGCCGACCAGCGTAGTCAACGAATCAAAGGTGACGGTCATTCCGGGCGGGATATGCACCTGATCGAGCGTATCGACGACAACGTCGGTCACGTTGTACAGTTGCAGCGGATCGGTCGTATGGACGGTATCATCGCGGAAGCCAACATAAAGCTGTCTGGTCAGGGTGTCGGCTATGTCGAATTCGCTGAACAGCCGGCCGCTGCCGAAATACACCCAAAGCTGATTGCGTTCATCAGTCGCAACACTGCCTTCACCGGTAACCGGACGCCCCATGTCCATAACCATGTCCATGGTCCACAGATTGGGATCGGTCTCGTCATTGGTCAGAATGCGGTAGATCTTGCCGCGCCACGCCTTGGCCGGCGGTCCTTCATAGAAGGTATTGCCGAAGTATATCCGGTCAACGGTGTAATCTATGCCCCAATCACAGGCGAAGATACTGGTGACGAACGACCCCGCATCAGGAACGACCATTTTGCGGAGTTCCGTGCCGGTTTTCAGGTCGAGGACGAATATCCGGGCGTTCTGGACCGCCTCGCCGGCGCAATTCGCGGGTCCGGAACCGAAGACGAGAAACCAACGGTCCTCCACCTTGGCGACCGTGGAATAGCACACGGTCAAGCCCAGGTCACTGGGTGAGAATTCCCACATTGGCTTGGGATCCAACGGATCGGTAATATCGATCGCGAAGAACGCGGAACTGCAAGTGTCATTCTCGATGGAGATGGGCAGCCCCCCCAATCTCATGCCGCCAATAAGGATGGTCCCCCAGCCTCCCGGGTAACGGGGATCGCTTGGATCAAAGATCTGGGCATCGGTGACATAGGCTTTCAGATCCACGTAGTAGGTATGGCAGTAGTAGTATTTCGGGTGGGAGAGCCATTTGAGATGCGGCAGCAGATTGTAGGGAATGTACGCCCACAGTTCTTCACCAAGGTCATATCCGGCCGGATTCAGCTGCTGGGGTATCAGTGGATTGCCGGTCTGCTCCACAATGCCGCCATTGAAACAATGGAGCATGCCATCATTGCCGCCGACCAGGACGACCTGCCTGCGGTTCCGGTACTGGCGGTAGTATTGCGCATAAGACACATCACCATAGATGAAGTCATAGCGTTCCAGGGGCGGTCCGACCATGACCGGGCCCGAGTTTATTATATCACCGAGTTTCCAGACCTTGCTGTCTACGGTGCGCGTGCGGAATGCAGGAAAGTCCTGGCCCCGGAGATACCTTATCAGCGTATCGGCCGCGTTGTCGGTTGCCACGCCAAGATATTGCCTGAGCAGTGAGGCATTGGCCGGGTTGAAAGTGACTATTTCGCCGGCATCGACGACGCCGTTCTTGTTCAGATCAACAAAGGCGTTGATTGACCGGCCAGCGGCCGTTGCATTCAAGAGCCGTTTTCCTCCATCCCAGATTGGTGTGAGATTTTCAATGGGTACAGTGCCGACCCACTCCAGATTCTGCCCGTTGCCGTCCACGTCGCGGTAGCGGACAACAGTCACGCCGGTCGGTTCAGAAATCATCTCGATCACGTAATCGTTCTGCAGATTGAGCACGCCATCGGCTTCGGTATCTTCACGCAGGAGTCCGTAGGGATCGAGCCACAGAGAATGGGTTGTGCCGATCCAGTCGATCATCTCGCCGGTTGGAAAGAACCTCACCTGATAGAACTGCGACTGGGTTGTCTGGCCGCCGGTCTTGGATCCGGTGGAGACGACCGATACCGGTGATGCCGAGGAGACGCGCGCCATCATTGCCAGCAGTGCCCGCCTCATGGCTTCCTCGAGTTCATAGCCGCTTTCCGCGTAGAAATATGTGTCCGGGACACCATCGCCATCCGCGTCCCACTCCTCCTGCAGATCCGGTTGTTTGTTGCCATTCTTGTCAGTGAAACCGCCGAACTTGCACGCGTTGCTGAGCGTTGGATTGCTTTCAAAGGCGGCAATGCCAAAGAGGGAGACGTTCTGCAGATCAGGCAGGTTTCTGTTTCGCCAGGCCGCGACGTCAGGAACCGTGTCGGGCCTGAGATCCGTGATGTTTCCATAATAGGCCAGATGGATCAGATAGTTGGAGCCGTTCTGGCCCACTGGTGCCGGACCCGGGCCAGCCGGAATACCAGACCCGGCATAGGCGGCGATAGACCGCAGATTCGTGGCGTTGGGCATGTCGGTCACGCTGTTCGGCACGTGCAGGTCCATGGTCGGCTCGCCATCGCTTATCAAGAGGATGAAGCTCTTCCGGCAGGGCACCATCTTGCCCCAGCCCGCAGGTCCGGGCAGAGACTTGTCATAATACGGATCCCGCTGCGTGAGCGGGCCGGCATTGTAATTGGCATTGGCATAGAACGGGTTTGCCTGGGAAAAAAAGCGCAGAGCCTCCCAGTAGGTTTCGCCGAGTGGTGTCCAGTTTACAAACGTCACATTGTTGATGGCCTGGTACATGTCGGTGTAGGATTTATCGCCGATGTAGCTGGACACCCTACCACCGTTGTTGGCGAATCCGCTGCCGCCTTCGGCATAACCGTCCCAGGTGCCGCCCTGGCCATAGTTGAACACCATCAAGCCAAATCGCGGCGCATTCTCGTCCCATTTCCCATCGTCGTTCTGATCCGCGATCTGGCGCATGACGCCGCCCCAGGTCGCTCTCGGAATGTCAACCTGCACGTTCTGCGTTGCAAGACCGGGCAATGGGCCGGTGCCGCTCTGGGTGATCGCTATGGTCGTTTGTCCGAACGCGCCCGCGTGGTTGACCGTGATCGTGCTGTAATTCGTTGAAGGGCTGACACTCGACCGGTAGTACTTGGTCCAGCTGGAACGGCCTTCACTCAGCAGACGCACTGGATCTGATGCCGCACCCCAGGTCGATGGGCCCTTACCGCCGATCAAGACCCTCTTGGCAATATCACCCCGGCTCATGGCCGCCCAGTTCAGGATGTGGCCCGGGTATGGGCCAGTCGGGTCGGAGACAAAGCGGTTGGTCTGCCAGCGATAATTGCTGTCGGGATTGAAATAGCCGTAGTACCTGACCGTATCAGCCGACGTGCCCTGGGTAATGCTCGTTGGAGTGTATCCCCGGTCGGCCATGGAACCTGAATTGTCCAGAATAAGAAGAATATTGGGCGTTGGTGTCTTCCACATGAAAGGGGGAAAACAACAGTAGGTTGTATCAATATAGGTTGTGTCCTGGCCGGCTCCATTCGAGACAAGAGCCATCAGAATGAAAAGGACAGTAATAACCGGTGATCTATGATATCTTATCATGTAATGCATATCATCCTCCTTGCAGTTCGTCTATTGAGCCTGCACTGTGAAGCGCTGCAGAACTTCTATGCCCACTCTTTCGCCACCGCGACCGAGTATCGTTGCGGTTACGTAATATGTTCGGTAGCTTCCTGAGGCCGGAGTGGCGCCGGGTCCAGCTATGGCGCGGGCGAATTTGATCGCGGTGCCGGACATGGTGATGACCTGGGCCGAAGTCCTTTCGGCCGTAACCGCGGCTCGGTAGCCGCCGATCTGAACCGTGTCCGACATGTAGGGCGGCGCGTCAAGAAAGGTATTGAGACTTTCCGCCTTTGCCTTCGCGATTTCGAGGGCGGCGATCGCCGCTTCATAGGTTGTTTCGTACCTGACCTGGCCGCGGGTAACATTCATGCCGCGCACGACAATGTAAAGAGCCAGCGAGCCGACGATCAGAACCACTATCATCGTGCCCAGCGCGACGAGCAGGGCGATGCCTCGCTGATGATGTTCGATTGTTCTGGTCTTCATAACCCCTCTCCTGGCTGCAGGTTCTGAGGATAGATGATGCTGCTGAGGACCGCTCGCTTACGGCGTTTCCGATTGAAATCCAGGTCGTAGGTGTAAGGCGGATCGTTCTCAATAGTGATCGAATCCTCGATTGCCTGATATCCGGCCATAGGATCAGATGCCACAACCACGGTGAACCTGACCGCCCACTTCTGGCCGTAGTTCGGGTTGAACAGAGGGTTGTTGGCGTCGCTCCAGTTATCGATGATGCCGTCGTTGTCAGTGTCAATGCCGTAACGGAACTGGATCGCTTCGACATTGGTCAGGAGTGCTTCGTTGCCGCGCATCAGCGTGTCATTGGCGAGCGTGTAGGTCAATCCGTTGTAATAAGTGTCGGCATTGCGTCTGAAGACCATGAGGCCGGCTCGCGCGGTTATCGCATCATTGACGATCAGCCGAATTGCCGGGATAGGATTGTTCCATATTGGATCATAGTAGGTGAAAGTGTCGACGCTGGTAATGATCAAGTCCTCATATATGGGCCGGCGCACTTCGTTCATGACAATGAGCGTGTCGCCGGCCTGAAAATTTGCCGGATTATCGTCCCATCTCCTGATTGATACTGAAGTACCGCTGGCATTTTCGATCAAGTAGCTCCACTGCGTGCGGTTCATCTCAAAGCCGAGTCCAACCGCTCTGAGCGTGATGTCGCCGCCGTTGTTTGAGAGCTGAAGCGCATCCTGCAGCCCGTATGGATAACCTAACCCGGCCAGCAGCATGTCCCACTTGAGCAGGGTGAAAGCGACCTGTGCATCGGTCTGCAGGACCGTGGTCCGCGTCACCTGAACGGCTTTCGTCTGCTGGAGATTGAGGATCGAGTACACGGCGCCAAGAACGATCATTAGAATGACGAGCGATACCATTAGTTCAACGAGGGTCATACCATGAGCGAGACGGTGCCGCCGCCGGGCGATTTCGCCTGCTATTCGGAAACTCTTTAGAATTCTCATTGATCCCTCCTTAATACCGTCTTATCAGATCAGAAGTCAACGGCTGTCTGGCTTGCGGCCAGAATACGTGAAGGCGCACGGTCTTGAAGCGGTCGTCCGGTACCTCGACGATCATGCTGTCGGCAATGTTCCAGATTATCCGGAACCGGCCGCCGCCGGCGATCTCGGTCTGTTCATAATCAGGCGTGATCGTGTCATTGAGTCCGGCTGAAGTCTGGTGGTTCAGTATCGAATCGCGCGCAGGCAATCCCATGAGCTGCTCATGGTAGCGGTTGAGAACGTCCCGGGCATACATCCGGCGGTTCATGAGCGTGCTCGTGCGGACACCCATGACCGTGAGGTTGGCAACCGCGAGCACGCCGATCGCAAGGATGACGATCGCCACGAGTATCTCAACGAGCGTGAACCCGCGCGATTGCGACTGCATATGAAAGTACCGCTTTGGTTTGTTTCTTGGTTGATTCTTCATTTCATCCTCCGCTAAGGGTTCCACATGCCGCCAACAAAAGTGTAGGTCTCGATCTTGCCCAGGCGATTCACGCCTACGGCATAGTTGTCAATGCCGTCCGTGACATAGAGGACGCCGCTTGTTGTACCCCCTCGCGCGTCAATCACCAGCAGGTTGGCCGGGAAGTCGATGCCATTGACGCCGGGCGCAGCCATGCTCGCTTCAGGCGGTTGACCAGAGACGCCCACGCCGCCAAGACGTATCTTGCCGCCGGCAACTTCGTTAAGTTTGAAATCCTGGGTCGTGCTGTCTGGCCGGTGCAGTCGATAGCGTAACTGGTCAGGAAAGGAAATCACATAAGTGCCGCCGGTCGCTATTGCCCGCTCCCTCAGCATTTTGAAATGCTGTGCAGTCTTCTGACTGGCGCTGCGGGTCCGCGCTTGCCGCTGCATCCGGGCAAAGTTGGGAACCGCGATCAGCAAGACGATGCCGATGATCCCGATCACGACCATTAGTTCGACCAGGGAGAAACCGGGTAGACCGCCCCGGCTGCGCGACCGGTTGATCAGTTTGTTATTTTCCATAATACCTCCAGACTCCGTGTCCTTATTATGCAAGATCCGTTCCCGTTTACGGTCCGGAAATGCACGATATTGTGAGGGGTTTTGCGCCGGACACCGGTCGTTAGGGATTATTATACGCAGATAGGGAAATAATTTACCCAACCGCATTGGGAAACACGAAATCCGAATATCGAAATTCGAAACAAATTCGAAATACAAAATACAAATGACCAAAACAGATCCGGGAGTGGCCCGTTTCCTATCCTCAGGTATGTGCGGGAGGATGAATTTCACTCTCCAGGTCGTCGTATTTCAATGGGTGACACCCAGGCTGCTGTTAGCTGTTTTGAATTTCGGAATTCGTGCTTTGATATTGTTTCGAGTTTAGGATTTAGGGTTTAGGAATTGCCGCATGGAATGCGGCATTTGTGCGTTGACACTGCCT
>JACUUY010000222.1 GCA_014859085.1 Caldifarciminota bacterium | reverse complement strand
CATGTACCTGTTGATGATGGACGGGGTACATGGAGATTTGTGTTCATTACCGCGCGAGGTTTGCCAATCTGCAAACCTTGTAATCGTTCATCAGTACACTCTAACCCGCATTTCTCATGAACGCCCATTTTCGCGGGGCGCGAGCACAACAAATGATGAAAATTGAAAGCCATGGTACACTCCAACTTTTCAGTAGTTATACCAAGAATTCAAAAAAGATTGGAGGTGTACCATGGCTCAGAAGAAGTATAACAAATCAGTTTCAATTGTTAACCCAAATTGTTGCGGTTTAGATATTCACAAAGACAAGATTAGCTGCAGTCTAATATATGAACAAGATAATGAGGTATGTATTGAGCAGAAGGAATTTACTGCCTTCACGGATGATTTGATTCAATTGCGCGACTGGTTACTGGAGCATCAATGTCCGGTTGTCGCAATGGAAAGCACTGGTATCTACTGGCGTCCTGTTCATAACATTCTTGAAGGGTATGTTCAGGTTGTTCTGGTCAATGCCCGGCATTACAAGAATGTTCCTGGTCGCAAGACAGATATCGGCGACAGCCAGTGGCTGGCGGAATTGTTGCGCCACGGTCTGGTGAGAGGTAGTTTCATTCCACCTCAAGAGATTAGACAATGGCGTGATCTGACAACGTTACGTAAACAGTTAGTTCTTACGGAAGCTGATTATCGACGACGGGTGCAGAAGCTTTTTGAGTCAGCCAATATCAAACTTGACTCGGTTGTGTCCGATCTTTTTGGAGTCAGCGGCCGAAATCTTATGAATCTGTTGCTGACAGTCCCTACAGATCAAATCAATAAAGAAGACATTCAGGAATGCCTGCGTGGCAAATTAAGCAAGAAGGCTGAGGAAGTATTTCGTGCGATTAAGGGCTTTTTCGTCGATCATCACCGTTTTATCCTGGTTTCGTATCTCGATGTCATCGATAATATACGTGAAAATATCCAACAGATGGACATTAAGTTGCGGGAGGTCATGAAGAATGAACGCAATTTATTGGAGAGGTTACAGGAGATTCCCGGTGTTAGTGAGGTTTCCGCGGCAACTATTGTGTCTTTGATCGGCACAACATTGGATTCCTTCTCCACAGCCGCATCGTTATGTTCATGGGCTGGTCTTTGCCCCGGCAACAACGAAAGCGGTGGTAAACGCAAAAGTGGGAGAAGTCCGGTTCGCAAGCATTCATTGAAGACGGCTCTTGTTGAGGTGGCCTGGTCGGCAATCAAGACGAGGGGGTCCTATTACAAAGAGAAGTATTACAGGCTAAAGGCTCGCCGTGGAGCCAAAAGGGCGATTATAGCAATCGCTCACAGGATCTTGAAGGCAATTTGTAGCATCATTAAGTATGGAAAGAAGTACAAAGAATTGGGCGGTGAATATCTTAACAAGCTCAACGAAACGATGCAGCTGGACAGGTTAAAAAGATTGGCCCAACGGCATGGCTATACTCTCGTAGCCGCATAAAATTAAACAAATTTATTTATAGATCGAAAGTTAGATGAAGCCATAGAGCGCGTACATGAACCTGATCTTAGTCAGTTGGCACAACAAATTGTCGGTGAAGTTAACAACCACGTGGATAAAACTCCTATTGCAGCTGACTTAAACCTTACAAAGCCACCTTTCGGTTGGCACGGAGGACTGATAAAATTTGTTAAAACACACTATTGCTTTCAGCAATAGATTTAAGCGAATTGCCTTTGGCAATTCTCAATACCCATGGTGCGCCCACTGTTCGGGCTATCGAATAAGTATTTTCGGATAAAACAGTGTGTTGATTTTTAGACTATATTTGTTTTTCAAGAGGTTCGGCATTGTTTCAATTTTTATCTTAATCAACACCATGTTCACCAAAGGTCAGTCCATGCGGCGCCATCTTCGTCAGTATTTTGCCAGTGAACATAGCCTACTATGGTTCACTACCAAAAACTTTGAAGCTGACGCCGCCTGAACTGATGAGAAATGCGGGTTAGACCATATTTACTGGAATCAATCGCAAAAACTTTGGAGTATTTCCAGGCAGAGGCCGGCATTTGTTCCTTCTCTAACCCGCATTTCTTATAAACATTGTGTTAATTTTCTCAATA
>JACUUY010000002.1 GCA_014859085.1 Caldifarciminota bacterium | reverse complement strand
CGATAAGGTTGCCGGCTTGATACTGGAGTTTCACCACCCTTCGGTTGCCGAAATCGGCTACCGCAATAAGCCCGTCCGCGTTTGCTGCAATACCTTTGGGCGAAGATAGCAGATCCGGCCCGCCGTACAACCTCACCCCGGCCAAACCTGTGTTGTATAGAATGTGCCCCGGGACAGAATTCACGGCAAACAGGGTCAGTTCATCGTCATCCCGGCGCGTCTTGGGGTCATCGAGTTCACGCAGTTTGACCGCAGCAACACCCTGGGGGTCGCTGTAGTCATAATCAGGGCCCAGAAAGAGCTGCAGGTAGTATCTCGACGCCCGATAGAAACCAAGGGTGTGCTTAAAGGGCGGCACGGTCAGTGTTTGTGGGTTGTAGGCCATCAATGCGAGAAGAAACAAAACCATCCATATTATTATAGTCATTCAATCGTATTTGTCAAGCAAGCGCTGCGGCCGGCAAGAATACCCAAGCCCATATTGACTTTTGACTGCAAATAAATACAATAAAACAGGCAATGTTAGGAAACAAATTTGAAGGAAATCCTGATCTCGGGGATGAATTCTCTCCCTCGATCCATGGGCGTGACGGATTCTGCTGCGTGACGAGAAAATCCAAACTATCAAGCATTCCTCGAATTGACTCAAAGCGAGGGCTGACAAAAAAGGGGAGGCACAGTCTATGAAAAAGGTAAGCATTATCGGCGCGGGCAATGTTGGTGCGAACGCTGCCTTCTACATCGGAGAAAAGAACTTTGCCGATGTTATGCTCGTCGATGTCGTGGAAGGCAGGGCCAAAGGCAATGCCCTCGACCTGATGGAAGCTGCACCGGTCAGGTACTACGACGCAAAGATCGACGGTTCAGACAACATGGAGGATATCGCCGGGTCAGAAGTAGTGATCATAACTGCCGGCCACGTAAGGAAGCCACAGATGTCCCGGCTCGACCTCCTGGAAACAAATGCCAGGGTAATGGACCCGCTCATTCTCCAGATCAAACAATACGCGCCCGAAGCGATAATCATAAACGTAACTGAGCCGGTTGATGCCCTGACCTGCTACCTCTGGAAGAAGGGTGAATTCGACCCGAAGAAGATCATCGGCATGACCGGCGTCCTGGACACGTCGAGGCTGCGTGAATTCATCTCCAAGGAACTGCAGGTCTCGACTGCGAATACGACCGCGGTCGTCATTGGCGGGCATCATGATTTCATGGTCGTGATCCCACGGTATGCCAGCGTCGAAGGGATACCCATTACTCAATTGCTGCCTCCGGAAAGGATCGACAAATTGATCAAGCGAACCAGGACCGCAGGGACGGAGATCCTTTCACACCTCAAGACCGCAACTGCCCATTATGCACCGGCCGCGGCGATCGCCGAGATTGCGGAGGCGATCATCAAGGATGCAAAGCGGGTGTTGTGCGTCTCAGCCTGCCTCCAGGGTGAGTATGACGTGAGAGATCTCTGCCTGGGCGTACCGGCGATCATCGGTGCCGGCGGCGTGGAGAAGATAATAGAATTGACATTGACGATCGAAGAGCGACACGAATTCGAGGAATCAATTACCGTCATCAAGAACGCCGTGGACACTTTAGAACTCTAAGAGGAGGATCACATATGAAAAAGGTCAGTATCATCGGTGCCGGTAATGTCGGCAGTACTGTTGCGCTATACCTGGCCGAACACAAAATCGCGGATGTCTATCTGATCGATGTTGTGCAAGGACTTCCAGAGGGCAAGGCGCTTGATGCAGAAGAAGGAGCGCCGATCAGGCGCTACGACGTCGAACTGCGTGGCACGACCGATTTTTCGTGCCTCGCTGATTCGGAGATCGTCGTCATTACCGCCGGTATTGCCCGGCAGCCCGGAATGTCGCGTGACGACCTCCTGAGCACTAACGCAAAGGTAATAAAATCGGTCTCGGAGAAGACTGCCGAATATGCACCCAACTCGATAATTATCATGGTGACGAATCCGCTTGACGTCATGACCTACCTGGCGCTGAAAACGACCGGCTTCGCGATCAAGAAGGTGATCGGCATGGCCGGCGTCCTTGATTCGATAAGATTCCGCTATTTTGTTGCGCAGAAGTTGGGCGTCTCGGTCATCGACACAACGGCCATGGTGCTGGGCGGGCACGGCGATTCCATGGTCCCGCTGCCGAGGTATTCGACCGTCGCCGGCATCCCGATCACCGAGTTGATGACCAGAGACGATATCGACAAGATAATCGAAAGAACCCGAAAGGGCGGCGCCGAGATCGTTTCCTACCTCAAGACCGGCAGTGCTTACTATGCGCCGGCCGCCTCGGTAGCCAAGATGGTCGAATGCATCATCCGCGACAAAAGGCGGATCCTCCCCTGCTCTACTTATCTGAGAGGCGAATACGGCATCGATGGGATATTCGTCGGCGTGCCGGTTTTGCTCGGTAAGAACGGCGTCGAGAAAATAATCGAACTCGAGCTCATTCCGGAGGAATTGGAAGCACTGCACACCTCCGCGGCGGCCGTGAAGACCGTCATCGAGCAGCTGGAGAGTGCCGGAGTGATCTAGCTGCCCGGCCAGCGACGAAGGGACGCGATCGATTTGATGCTTTGAGATAACATGAAGCTGAGGATTGCCATACCGTACGGGCGTGAGAACGTATTCGTCTATCTGGATGAACGTAATGTCGGCGAGATCATCCATCCTAATGACGTCGCAACCGGTGATGAAGAAATCACGCTGCGGCAAGCCCTGCAGAACCCGATCGAGTCCAAGACGTTCGAGCAATTCATCGGCGATGCAAAGAACCTCCTTTTCCTGATAAATGACGCCACGCGTCCGACGCCGACGGCCAAAGTTCTGCAGATGCTCCATCCCCAAATCGCAGACAAGGATGTCAAATTTCTCATTGCCACGGGCATGCACCGGGCACCGACGGCCGAGGAGTACGCGGAGATCTTCGGCGGCCTCTACGTTGAATTGAAAGACAGGATATTCGCCCATGATTCCACGAAAGACGAGGACATGGTCTACCTCGGAACATCGAAGAACGGGACCGAGATGTATGTCAACAAAATGGCGGTCGAGGCGCATAAGATTGTCATCATCGGCTCGGTGGAACCGCACTATTTTGCCGGATATACCGGCGGCAGAAAATCTTTTCTGCCGGGCGTGGCTGCCTATAGGACGATAGAGCAGAATCACAAGCTGGCATTGCAATCCAGCGCCCGGGCGCTGAGTCTTGAAGGCAATCCAGTTCACGAAGACATGGAAGACGCGATCACGACCATCAAAGACAAGGAGATCTTCGCGATCATGACCGTACTCGACCGCCACGACCGGATCTACGCGGCAACGGCCGGCGACATAACTGAATCCCTCAAATCGGCGATCAGCCGGGCGCACCGCGTGTTCTCTGTGGAAATCAAAGAAAAGGCGGATATCGTGGTGGCGGTTACTCCGTACCCGATGGATATAGATCTCTATCAATCGCAGAAAGCGCTGGATAATGGCAAACTCGCCCTCAATGAAAACGGGATAATAATCCTCGTCTCTAAATGCCGGATGGGCGTGGGCAGTGATACCTTTGTCAAACTCCTGAGCAGCTGCCGCACACCCCAGGAAACGCTCGACAAGATCGACAAGGAATTCAAGCTCGGCTATCACAAAGCAGCCAAAATGGCCGAGATCGCGCGGTGGGCGAAAATGTGGGCGGTAACCAGCCTCGACCACCCGCTCATGGAGAGCATTTTCATCCGGCCCTTCAACCGATTGCAGGAAGCCCTCGATGCCGCCATTGCCGAAAAAGGCGAAGAAAAGATCCTCTTCCTCATGAATGCCGCGCTGACTGTGCCCAAACTGAGGAAAACGCTCGTTTACCGGCCGAGGAAATTCGTTTACTCCAGCCGCTGGGGAAGATTGACGCCGGTCACGCAATTGAGGAGAACGGAAACCGGCGAGGAGATCGAGAACCCGCTGGCATACATATATACCGAGCAATAGCCGGCATGCGCATACTACCAACCACCCGTAGATCGGCGTGCATGGGCGTCTATTGACTTTGCGCGCGGGATAAGTATACTATTGAAGTTAAAAGTACAAGGCATTGATTTAAATGGAAATTTTTCTTAGATAACATTTTTATGATCCGGATACGTGCAGTGCGCGCGTTGACGTGCTGAAAGGAGGCATGATGGAAATCCAGGGATACAATATGCCCGAAGATCTATATTATCACGATGAGAACACATGGCTTAAGGTCGAAGACGATGGCACGGTGCGTGTTGGCATGGACGATTTCTACCAGAAACAGGCCGGCGATACGACATATGTCGACCTGCCGTTCGAAGGCGACTCGGTGAGCCAGGGTGAAACCTGCGGTAAGATCCAATCCTCGAAATGGGTCGGCAAATTCGTCTCTCCGATCTCGGGAGAGATCATCGAAGTGAACGGCGAACTCGAGAATGACTGCCGGTTGATCAACAGCGACCCCTACGGCGGCGGGTGGATAATGAAAGTCAAGCCTTCGAATCTCGATGAAGAGTCGAAAAATCTTGCGCACGGTCCGGATGCGCTGCAGAAATTTATTCAGGACCACGTTGACAAAGCGAAGAAAGGCGGTTGACAGCAGGAGTAACATCTGCTGCCCACCCGGGCAGGTAATTTCAGTCAAGTTAATGTACCAAGAAAGAACGATCAAGCAAGACTGTTTTTCTGAACAGATCCCGGCACCGCGCAGGAGCGGACGAACGGGCGACATGAGGGTTACAGATCAAGGGGGTTAAATGCCAGTCAAGAAAGAAATAATCGAGCAATTGCGTGATATCGTTGGTAATGAATATTGCGGGACGAACAATGCCGAACTGTATGTCTATGCGTTCGATGGCGGCATCCATCGCAAGAAGCCGGACGTTGTGGTCCAACCTCAGAATACAAAACAAGTCCAGCAGATCGTGCAGCTCGCAAACAGGCACAAAATACCGCTCGTGCCGCGCGGTGCCGGTTCAGGACTCTGCGGCGCGGCGGTGCCCATTGACAGCGGCGTTGTTGTCGACATGCAGCGGATGAATAAGATAAGAGATGTCCGCGTTAGCGATCTCTACTGTGTCGTTGAGCCGGGTGTCGTGTGCGATGACTTCAATGCCGCACTCGCACCTTATAAGTTCTTTTTTCCCGGACCGGCTTCGAGTGAAGTCGCGACCGTCGGCGGCATGGTCGCGCTCAACGCGTCAGGCGGCAAAGCTGTGAAATACGGCGCAACACGCGATTACGTGATGGGACTTGAGGTCGTCACGCCGACCGGCGAGATAGTAAGGACCGGCACCAATACGATCAAGCATTCGAGCGGCTACCAGCTTGAAAGGTTGCTGGTCGGGTCTGAAGGCACGCTCGGCATCATTACCGAAGCGAATATCCGTATCGCCCCCAAACCGGCAAAGATCGCGGCTTGCGTTGCGGCGTTCGACGACCTGGAAAAAGCCGGACAATGCGTCGCCAATATCATTGCGAAACCGCTGATCCCATCCGAACTCGAGATAATGTCCGAACCGTGCATCAGAGCGGTCAACAAAGCGACCAACATGGGCCTACCTGAGGTTGCCGGCATGCTGTTGATCGAACTGGACGGTGCGCCCGAAGTCGTGAAGAGGGATATCGAGATCGTCGGCGAAATCTGCAGACAGACCGGCGCGATCAAAGTCGATTTCACGGAAGACGAGAAACGCATAACCGAATTGTGGAAGGCGCGGAAACAGATGCTGCCCTCCTTGAGCCTGCTCAAGGAAGAATACACGACAACGATGCTCGCGGACGATATGGCCGTGCCTATTTCCAAGATCCCCAAAGCGGTCGCCGGTATCTGGGCGATATCCGAGAAGTACGATCTAATAATACCGCCCTACGGACACGTCGGTGACGGCAATTTGCACACGAAGGTTTTGATGAACGCAGCTAATCCCGAACACTGGAAACAGGCAAAGAGCGCGGTCAAGGAGATCTACGAGCTGATACATGCCCTGGGCGGCACGACAACGGGCGAACACGGCATCGGCATGACCAAGGCGCCCGATTTCATACGCGAAAGGAAGACCGCGATCCCGATGATGAAAGTGATCAAGGAAGCGCTCGACCCGAACAATATCATGAACCCGCACAAACTATGGCAGTGGGAAGACGATTTTGTCCATGAATTGCGGTATCCGACCGATCCGAAACGGAAACTCGAAGGCCACCTGGCAAAGTGGGAAAACGAAATGATGACCTGCACGATGTGCGGTTACTGCAAGAACGTCTGCCCCACTTTCACCGATCTGCTCTGGGATCCTCCCTCGAGCCGGGGACGCGTCGTTCTGTCCTACGGTATGCTCGAAAAAGAACTCGAGATCGATGATTCGGTCGTCAGTGCCCTCTACCAGTGCACGCTTTGCCGCGACTGCAACCGCCGCTGTCCTTCGAAGGTCAAGGTGCCGGACATCGTACGTGCTGCCCGCGCCGATCTTGTTGAGGCCGGATTCGCCTACGACAGCCATAAGGCATTCATCGACAATATCAAGAAAACCGGCAATATTTTCGCCGACACCGAAGTGATGGCGCCGCTGCAGGAAGGAGAGACACCGGTCTTTGTCGGCTGTCAGTTCCTCGCCCGGCCCAACCAGACCAAGATGTACTTGAAGCTGTTCGAGAAGATCGGTATCAAGCCCAAGGTCGTTAAGGAAGTGTGCTGCGGCTATCCAATGGAAGCGCTCGGCTTTGTCAAGGATTTTGAAGAACACAAGAGGAAATTCAAGGAACTCTTCCCGTACGACACCGCGATCACGCTCTGCCCGACGTGTACCGTCTACCTGAATGAAGCGTACAAAATAAAGGCAAAGCACGCGATGCAGGTGATCGCCGAGAAACTACCGGCGGCCAAGATAAAGAAACTGACCGGCAAGGTGACCTACCACGATCCATGCGACCTGTCACGGGGCGCCAAGATCACGAAAGAACCGAGGGAGATCATAAAGCAGATCGGCCTCGAGCTTGTCGAGATGAAGTACAAGAACAACACGTCGCGCTGCTGCGGCGGCGGCGGCGGTATCCTCGTCTCGGACAATCAGCTCTCGAACCGCATCGCGGCCAATCGCGTCCAGGAAGCGCTGAAGACGAAAGTCGATACGATCGTGACGGCCTGCGCTACCTGCGAGCAGGTGCTTAAGAACGCGGCAACCGCTGCCGCCGACAACGGCGGCGGCAAGATCAATGTCATGGGCTTGCAGCAGATGATCTGGAAGGCGCTGGCTTAACCTGAGGAACAGGGTAATCTAACAAAGGAAGGGGACGGTACATCCGTCCCCTTTTTTCACAAATCCGCGCCGTCTAAATACATTCGGCGGTCGCGTTCATTTCATCGCAGACCGGGCCCACGCCGCGGCCCGCTCGAGTTCGCCATCCTTGAGCGGACCTTCTGAATCCATCACGCAGAATCCCTCGGGTGTCAGGGCAAGTTCGCCACCCTTCTTCACGAGCCGCTTCGAGATGGGTTCTGACGCGTAGCCGAAGAGTTTCACCATCCACCTCAGCAAACGCGGTTTCACATCTTCCGGCGCGATC
Organism: Caldifarciminota bacterium; assembly: GCA_014859085.1. Lineage (GTDB taxonomy): Bacteria > Hydrothermota > Tepidihabitantia > SM23-42 > SM23-42 > SM23-42. The sequence goes on along the minus strand of JACUUY010000002.1, from coordinate 44,192 downwards.
CTGGTATCGAAGGCCGCCACTCTGACACCCTTGAGGCCACTCCCCGGGAGGGCATTCAAGAGATCCATTGTCGCCTTGGTCGGCCTGAAGGCCCGCGTCGGCGAGCCAACGAGCAGCACGTCCAATCCAGCGAGTTGCTCAGGTTTCACGTCATTCACGCGGCAGACCGATGCATCCCCCTCTGTTGCAAGTCCATCGCGCATGGCGCGCGCGACCTTCTCCGTGTTGCCGAAGAACGAATCATATACGATCAGTATTTTCGCCCGTGCGGTCATTTCAAACGTCCTTCTCTGAGGCTGCTTCCGACACTTGCCAGCAGCAGTATCGAGAAGACGACCGAGATCGCGCCGATGACCGGTATGATGAATATCGCCGGTATGATATTCTCGCCCGCGCGGGCCATGAAAACGAGCTTCGAGGTCAGCGCCGTCATCATGATCGACAGAAAAACGACGTAAACTGTGCACATAAGATAGCCCGCAGGCCGTTTGCGTACCGCCAGCAGACCGGCGACAAACGCCATCGGCAGCAGCAACCCAAGGTCAAAACCCTGAACGATCAACGTCGTGTAGTGCTGGACCGCAACTGGGATGATCGTACCGTCGAGCAACGGCGGGACCACTGTGCTCAGCCACATCAGCGCGACCAGAACCGCGTCGACCAAAAGGAACACGCCGACGATCGGCACGAGCTGCGGCGCGCGCATTCGTTCCGGCAGCGTTTGAACCGGGAGGCCGTGCAACGCTAGCGCAAAAGCGAAGAACGACGCGCCCAGCAGGAACACATAGGCGAGGAACAAGTAGTTGTACATCCCCATGGCCGTGTAAAATAGATACGTAACGAGAAAATACCCCAGCGTTCCGGTAAGGAGGAACCGTGCCCTCAGCGATCCCTGCCGCGCAAGATACAGCGCTATCAGCAACAACGGAATACCAACGAACAGCGTGACGTAATCCTGCGCAATACCTTGAATTGCCACGTCTGCCGACATGTGTTGGTAGATCCCATGGCCGTAGATGACGACGGTCTGGCCGCGGATCGATTCGTATTCGTATGGTCCCGGACCCTCCTTGGAAACTATGCCCGTCGCAGCCGCTATCGCCGCCATTGCCACGACGCAGAACGCGAGGATACCGATGGCTGTTCGATGCTTCATGCGTCACCTCCTGCCGGTACACACGTATTCCCTGACATACGCTATATCGCTAACCTGTACAGATCGACTGCGTTTCTATAGAATACTTTTTCCTCGGTAGCAAGATCCAGCTTCAATTCCCTCACGAGTCGCAGGTGATTGTCAATCGAACACATCGGCCAGTCAGTGCCGAACACGACCGAATAGGGTTTTTTCGAGACGGTCTTTTCCAGCACAGCGAGCACGGCATTCCAGCCGCCGGTCGCCGCAACGACTTCCGGGTCAGCCATCGCTGAAGTGTCGTAATAGATGCCGGGAATGTCTTTTGTGATCTCATAGCAGTATTCCATCTTCGGCCAAAAATAGTGGGCGATAACGATCTTCAATTCCCGCCACCTCTCTGCAATATTCACCAAATATTTTGGGTCATTGTACTTTGCGCAATCGGCGTCGCCAGGATTGATTCCGGTGTGTACCACGACCGGCATGCTGCACCTGATACATAGCTCGTAAACGGCATGACATACGTCATCCGTAGGGTAGATTGGATCATGCCCGGGGTACAATTTGACGGCGCATATTCTTCCACGCGCCGCCAATCCGTCAAGTTCGCTGATCTGCCGGTCCAGGTCACCGAAGAGATTCATGGTGCCCATTGCAGAGAATCGGCGGTCGCCTTCAATGATCCCCAGAAGAGTCCGTAAATCAGCACATCCGGTATTTGGCACGTTATCGGGAATGGCGATCGAATGAGTGATGCCGTGCTCCTCCATCGACGACAATAATCCTCCTGCCGCGTCACACAAAGCTCTGTCCGTTTCGTCCGGATTGGATATGTGAACATGGCAGTCTATTATCACAGGGAAAACTGATTATTTGCTACTTCCGCGCCTCGACGTAGACGCTCGTTACGTAGTCCTGCAGAGATGCACCACGCGGCAGGCCGTCCAGGATCGCCCGGCCTATCGGATCTTTTGTCTTAGGATCTATGCACGCCGACGACCCCTTGACGGTCACGCGCACGTCCTTCAAACCAGCCTGCCTGACGATACATGCATATTCGTCAACGAGTATCGCGCCGCCGACGCATCCCACGTAAGCATCAATACTCTCGCGGATCTTTGCCGGCAGTTCTTTGATAAGAGCGATATCGGAGATCGCGATCCGGCCGCCCGGTTTCAAAACCCGGCAGATCTCGCGGAAGACGCCTGGCTTGTCACTCGAAAGATTGATGACGCAGTTGCTGATGACAACGTCGACTGAACTGTCCGCAACTGGCAGACGCTCGATCTCGCCCAGCCTGAATTCGACGTTATCAGCGCTCGTCTTCGCCGCGTTCTCCCTTGCTTTATTGATCATCTCCGGCGTCATGTCCACCCCGATCACCTTGCCCTGCGGGCCGACTCTGGCGGCCGCAAGGAAAGCATCGAAACCGGCACCCGCACCGAGGTCGAGCACGGCCTCGCCCTCTTTGATACCGGCCAGAGCCGTTGGATTCCCGCAACCGAGGGCAAGATTGGCCTCGTCCGGTATGACCCGCAGTTCCTCTTCAGAATAACCAATGGACCGGGCAAACCCTTTTGTGTCCTGGCCGCCGCAGCAACTGTCGCACCCGCAACCCTTCTCACCCTGCGCGATCTTGCCATAGGCATCCTTCACAAACCGCTTTGCATCCTTATTCTTCACCATGTCACCTCACAGGTTCCAGTTCATGTCGTTTTGACAACCGACCGACTCCGCAGTTTAGGCACACGTCTCACCGCGCCGTAATTTCGAGCGCCTGCCGGATCGCCCTCTCGAGCTCCTGCGGAACATCGGTGCCGACGCGGTACGATCGGTCGCTCTTCAGCCTGATCTCAACCGCATCAAAGCCCGATACGTTATAGAGCCAGCCGTGAGGGGTCAGATGGATCCCCCAGCCGTAATACCACGGGTTCTTAACGGTCCGGCATGACACTATGTCCTTCAGCGGGAACCGCTTGCGGATGAACCCGGGCCCGAACCGCACCTCAAGATACTCCCGGTCGATCACAACGGTGAGCGCGGAAAACAGCACCAGGCATATTACCAGGACGATCCAGAACGCGAAGGCGAAAGCGCGCACGCCCTGTATTGACGCCAGAACTCCGGTCAGCACCCCGGCGATGAACAGCGTGATGATAATCAGGTACCCGATCTGGGTATGTCTGTACACGTCGTTCATGGTCCACGCTCCTTGTTGTAGTATATTGCGGCGCGCCGGCCGGTCACATGGCGCTTCCTGGATCCGGCGTCGGCCGCCGAAGGGGCCGAACGCTGTGTGTCACTTCTTCCAGCGCTTCAGTGTCGGTATCAATTCGCGGGTCGCTCTGATCTGCGCCGCGCGAATGTGCATCTGTTTCATGATACAGGAACATTTGTCGATCATCTGTTTCATTGTTATTTCCGGTTCCGTGAACTTGCCGCTCTGGAAGCAGTACTGACAGTACTCGCTGCTCCTGTGGCCATCGGCGTCCGTGCCGAAATCCTCCACTCTTTCCAGCGGCATTGCGCAACTTTGACAAAGCGGTACTTCTGTTTGATGTTTTTCCATATCTTAGCTCCTTGCTCATTGACCGACCAAGTGCGGCACATGGTCTGCGCGCGCAACATAGATACTACCGGCGTTCTGGTAATTACCAGAATACCAGAATTGCCTAACGAATTCGCTATTGTGCAAACACCATCTTTCTCATTGCCATGAATCCACCGGCATCGAGAACACACATGTAGACGCCAGGAGACGCGAGCCGGCCTTCGTTATCAATACCATCCCAGTGCGCTGTGTGCGTGCCCGGCGCGCGATGGCCGCTGAATAACGTTCTTACCAAACGGCCCGAGACGTCATAGATACCGAGATCCAGGCGCGCGAATTCAACAAGTGTATAACTGATCAAGGTCCCGCCGGTGAACGGATTCGGACGGTTTTGAGCGAGTTCGTATCGTTGCGGAGACTGCCCAACACTGTGCTCTTCGATACCGGTCACCACGACGAAATTCTGGGAGAATTCCGATGTGTTGGAGTTCATGTCGGTCGTCGTTGCGGTGATGGTGTCACCGGCCACCACTCCAGGAACCACGACGCTCCAGTTGCCGGCCGCATTGGGAGTCGCCAGACCGAGATAGAACCGGCCCTCGCCATAGCCGGACGGATCCGGACTCGCTCTGAAGACCTCGACATTAGCCTGAGTCGGGTCGGTATCGATGTCAAGACTTCCGGAGATCGTGGCCTGACCTGCGCTGTGGACCGCGGACGTTATCACCGGGTAGTTGACCTCTTCGTTGGCACCCGTGTCAAAGTCTCCGGCATCGTTGTACGTGATACCGTTATCTCCCAGGTCAATGCCAAGCAGGCTGTTGTTATAGATCGAATTCTGCGTTATCCGGTTCTGATCGGCATTGATATTGCTCGACCAATGTTCCCACACGAGCACGCCGTTGCGTCCATTATGGGCGATCGTGTTCGTGGCTATGATGTTGTCGGTCGCATAGCCACCCAGGTAGGTACCGTAGATCCCGATGCTGACACCATCGCGCGTGTTCGGCAGCGGCGCAAGGGCGACGTCGAGGCCGATGATGTTATTCGTCACGGCATTAGCGTACGTCACGACCGGCGGCATGGCCTCAGCGTAACCGACAATACAGACGCCTTCATAGTCGTTCCCTGATATGAGATTCCCGTCGACGACATTGTCGTGCGCGCCCTCGCCGATATATACGCCGTCGTGATCATTGCCCAGGTCGATCGCACCCGCCACGTCCGTGCCCACGTAATTGTTCAGTACGCTGTTGAAAGCAACGTCGCCCGGCGGGCAGCTTGCGACGCCGATGCCCTCGGCATAATTACCCGACGACAGATTGCCGTGCACCACATTATTGATGGCAACGCCCAGAGTCCCTGGCGTGCAGATAACATATATCCCGGCCCAGAGACCCTGCATGTTCGTTCCGTTCCCCAGATCAAGTGTCCCGGTCTGGTCCGTGCCCACGAAGTTGCTGTAGATCATGTTGTTCTGTGATACATCCGGCCTAGCCTGGACCCTTATTCCGTCCTGCTGGAAATTCTGCACGACGAGGCCCTGGACCGTGTTGTTTGAGGAGAATACGTGAATACCGTGGGACGCACCGGCATTGGTCCCGTCGATCACTATCAGCAGATTGGCGGTCGACGGCGGATTCGCTCCCGCCCAGGTTCCGGGCTGTGAAAACCCGTCAATGAGCACACCTGCCTGGTCTGTAAGCACCGGTAGCTGCGCGACAACAGGAATGACAAAGGGACCGGCCCCGGCAATATTGAACAAGATCGTGTCCGGCCCGGGGTTGGCGTTGGCACCGTTCATGCACCATCTGAGGCTGCCTGGATTATTGTCGTCCGGCACGGTTCTATTAACGACGTAGGTAGCAGAGTCCAGGGCACCTGGAACAATCGAGAATAGTACCAAGAGACAGCAGACATGAGCATAGAACGTCATCCCCCTGACCAAGATTCTACTTCGCGCTTTCATACCGCCTCCTTCGCGTGGTGACTGAATAGTGGAATTATAGGAAAATATCTCCAGCTGTCAAGTGATTCTTCAGTAACGAGACCGATCCTACCCGCAGCGGCCGTAGCTCTCGGTCATTGAGCGCAGCCAGCCAATGACCGACGGCGTGATGGATCCGTGCATCAGCCGCCACTGCCAGTTGCGCGTGGTGGTCGCCGGACGGTTCATGCGCGCGCGGCCGCCCAAGCCCAGAATGTCTTGCATCGGGATGATCACGGTCTCCGCGACCGAGGACATTGCCAGGCGGACGAACTCCTCGTGGACGCGTCGGGTACTTACTCTCCTGCCAAGATATGCGTGCAGTCTATGTTTCTCTGCGTCAGTCGCCTCCTCTTCATACCAGCCGCGCACTGTGTTGTTATCATGGGTTCCGGTATACACAACGCAATTCTCCACGTGATTGTGCGGCAGATACGGATTGTCGGGATCGCCGTCGCCGAATGCAAACAAAAGCACCTTCATTCCAGGTAGGCCGAAACGGGCCATGACCTCGCGCACGTCGGGTGTGATCGTACCGAGGTCTTCGGCGATGAGCGGCAGCCGACGCGACTGCCGACGCAGCATCGTCAGTAAATCCGCGGCCGGCGCCTTGACCCACTTGCCGCGCCGCGCCGTGCGCGCGCCGGCGCGCACCTGCCAGTAGGCGACAAACCCCCGGAAGTGATCCAGCCGGACGTAGTCATATAATTCCATGGCCGAGGCGAAACGCTGCCGCCACCATCGGAAGCCGGTGCGCCGCATTTCGCGCCAGTCGTAAACCGGATTGCCCCACAATTGACCATCGCGGCTGAAGTAGTCGGGCGGCACGCCGGACAGATACAAAGGCCTCAGGCCCCGGTCCAGTTTGAATAACTCGGGATGCGACCAGACATCGGCACTGTTGTGATCCACATAGATCGGCAGATCACCGATCACTCCCACATGCCGTTCGTTGCAGTAATTCCTGAGGGCTTGCCATTGGCTGAAAAAAATGTACTGAAGGAATCTCTCGCGTTCGATATCCTTTCTCAATGCATTTCGCAATGACTGCAGAATGCGCCGGTCCCGCCGCCTGACCGCCGCCGGCCACGCAAGCCAGGTGTGAACCGGATCTTGATCGTTCAAAACGGTGAAGAGCGCAAAATCATCGAGCCAGACGCTGTTTTCCGCACAGAATCGCATGTACGATTCAGAGGTATGGCCGGTCCTGCCGAACCGTTCATGGGCTATCCGGAAAATTCCTTCTTTGAAGCGGATCGCCTTGCCGAAGTTGACTCTCCGCCGCGGGAAACCGGGCGCGCGGCCGAGTTCGCTTTTCTTCAAGAGGCCAGTCCGCAGCAACATATCGGGGCTAATCAGGTATTTGTTGTCGGCAAATGCCGACATGCAGTTATAAGGCGAATATTCACCGCGGTAGTTCGCCTGGATCAACGGCAGGACCTGCCAGTAACGTTGTCTGGCCCGGACGAGAAAATCAACGAAATTGTACGCTTCCGGGCCCAGATCTCCAATGCCGTACGGCGAAGGTAGAGATGTAACATGCATCAATATGCCGCTGCCCCTCTTTTCAAAGACCGGGCACGGACACGCTCTATTTCTCTCCATCCTGCATTCTCTTGAAAAAAACGATGGCCAGGGGAGGCAATGTAACGGTCATCGACCACGGCTGCCCGTGGCTGGGCTGCGCCGTTGCTTCTACCCCGCCGAGATTGCCGTACCCGCTGCCGCCATAATCCTGCGCGTCGCTGTTCAACAACTCGCGCCAGAATCCCGGCGCCGGAACACCGACCCGGTAGCCGTTTCTCGGCACCGGCGTGAAATTAGCGGCGATGACCATGTTCGCGGCCGGCTGCTCGGCGCGGCGCAGGAATGCGATGATACTCTCTTCCCAATTACCGGGATCGATCCAGGCAAAACCCCGGCTGTCAAAATCCAGTCCGTGCAGGGATGGTTCCTTCTGGTAGACACGGTTCAGTTCGCGAATCCACTGCCGGACGCCCCGGTGCGGGAGGTGTTCGAGCAAATGCCAATCCAGGACCCGGTCATGGTTCCACTCGTTCCGCTGGCCGAACTCACCCCCCATGAACAAGAGTTTCTTGCCGGGATGCGCGTACATGTACCCGAACAGGAGCCGCAGATTGGCGAATTTCTGCCAGTCATCGCCGGGCATCTTCGAAAGCAACGAGCCCTTCCCATGCGTCGTCTCATCATGCGAAAGCGACAGCACGAAGTTCTCGTAGAAGGCATACCAGATGCTGAACGTCAGCTGCTGGTGGTGGTACTTGCGGTGCACCGAATCCCTGGAAAAATAGTTCAGCGTATCATGCATCCACCCCATGTTCCACTTCATGCCGAAACCAAGACCGCCCGAGTGGGCGGGCCGCGAAACCATGGGCCATGCAGCCGATTCCTCGGCGATGGTCTGCACATCCGGATATTCGGCGTAGACAATTTCATTCAGACGTTTCACAAAATCAACCGCGTCCAGATTCTCCCGGCCGCCGAACTTGTTCGGGATCCATTCCCCTTCTTTGCGCGAATAGTCCAGATAAAGCATGGAAGCCACACCATCAACCCTGAGTCCATCCGCGTGATATTTGTCGAGCCAGAACAACGCACTACTCATGAGAAAGTTGCGCACTTCATTCCGGCCATAGTTGAAGATAAAACTCTTCCAATCCGGATGAAATCCCTGCCTCGGATCAGCATGCTCGTAGAGATGTGTCCCATCAAAATATGCCAGACCGTATTCATCGGCCGGGAAATGGGACGGAACCCAATCCAGGATCACGCCGATACCGTTCTGGTGGAGATGATCGATGAGATACATGAAATCCTGCGGTGTGCCATAACGACTCGTCGGCGCGAAATACCCCAGCACCTGATATCCCCACGAACCGTAGAACGGATGTTCCATGACGGGCAGGAACTCAACGTGGGTGAAACCCGTTTCCCTCACGTAGACGACGAGTTTTTTGGCCAGTTCCCGGTAGTTCAAGAACCCGCCGCTCCCACCATCGCGCAACCATGAACCAAGATGGACTTCATATATCGATATCGCTGCATCGAGCGCGTTGCTCCGGTGTCTATTGCGCATCCAATCATTGTCGCCCCATGAATATTCCAGATCCCACACAACACTCGCCGTTCTCGGCGGCTGCTCCCAGTAGAATGCAAGCGGATCCCCCTTATCGGCCTCATGGTTGTAGTACTTTGAAACGATGTGGTATTTGTACATCGCCCCGTGGCCAATGCCCCGGATAAAACCCTCCCAGATGCCAGAACCGTCCCACCTCACGGCGAGCGGGTTAACTCCGCGTTTCCAGCCGTTGATATCACCGATCACCGACACCGACTCTGCTCCGGGCGCCCAGACTGCAAAGTACGTGCCTTTTTCCTTACCCCTTTCTACGATATGGGCGCCCAACTTATCGTAGATACGGAAGTGATTTCCCTCTTTGAAGAGGTAGATATCATGACCGGTTATCCGGCTATCGCTTTCCATTTTAGTTCATTGCCTCACGCCTCTCGCGGGCGTTGAATCTTTCTATTGCATAACGCAGTGCCCTTCTCGGCATTTCGCGCCGGTGAGCGAGCACGTAGTCAAGAACCTGTTCGGGGAAGACAATGCTTGCATCCTTCAGCATCCAGCCATAACCATTCTGCACGAGATAATCCTCGTCGCGCAGCAATGCATCGGCGATCTGCAATGCGGCATCCAGATTTTCACCCTTGCGCAAGGAGTATATCATGACCACGGCCGCACCCCTTCTCAACCATCGGTTACCTGATGTGGTCCAGCGGACAACATTGGGCAAACACTCCGGAAACCTGTATACGAACGGGCCGAACGCATGCCGGCACAGATCATCACAATCACCCCACGTTGACACATATTTCTCAAGCCACGATTCAAACACCATAAAATCCGCCGGCTCGTACTTTCTCTGCAGGCGGTAAGTCCATTCAAAGGCGATCGTCTTTTCTTCACTGTACCCGCAACGCAGCAACGACTCGCAGAGGCGGTAAATCCTCGGCTTGGGTTCGCTTCTTATCAACCGGTACGACTCCGCAGCGATCCTGCGCACCGTGCACGCCCGCACGCCGTGCAACACTATGCCCTCTTTGAAGTATCTCTCAGCTCCAATACGGTACTCCGTTTCCACGTGCTTCTTCAGTTCGCGCACGACTGCCGCGTGAATGTCTTTCATGCGCCGGATTCTGCTAACCATCTTCTATTGACCGAAAATTTCAGAGAACTGAACGGTCGCCTCATGCCGCTTTGAGCTGGGAAGTGCAAAACGGACATCTGCCTGCCTTGAGCGGGATCGCCGACTGGCAGAATGGGCAGATCTTGGTCGTTGGTTCGGCAGCCGGTTCTTCCTTCTGCTTCTTCATCTTGTTGATACTGCGGATCAAGAGGAATACCGCGAAAGCGACAATGATGAAACTGATGATCGTATTGATGAAAGCGCCGTAGTTTATCGACACGGCACCCGCTGCCTGGGCATCAGCGAGCGAAGCATAAGGGCCCGCGGTTGCGCCCTGCTTGAGCACGACAAAGAGATTGGTGAAATCGACATTACCTAAGAGCAACCCGATCGGCGGCATGATGACGTCGGCCACGAGCGACTTGACGATCGTGCCAAAAGCCGCGCCAATGATAATGCCCACTGCCATGTCGACGACATTGCCGCGCATGGCGAATTCCTTGAATTCCTTCAGCATGTTTCACCTCCCGGTACTAATAATGCATCTAACACAAAGACCGCTCAAAATCTTTCAGTGACGAACTCTCTTGCCCAACAGAACGAGATCCCGCAGCGACTCCTTGCTCTTCGCGCCAAGCCATTTCCGTTCAAAATCAGGATCCTGGACGACCTGCGCGAATGCCGAAAGCGCCTGCAAATGAAAGTGGCGCTCGTCCCTTGTGCCGACCAGGATGAAAACCGCATGGACGTCCTTTTTGTCAGGAGCGAACACGATGCCTGGTCCACAGCGTACCAGCAGTATCTCAAACGCGTGGCTGCCTTCGGTGATTACGTGCGGTATCGCAATACCAGGCATCAAGGCCGTGCTGCTCTCCTTCTCGCGGAGCATGAGTTTATTCAGCAAATATGATCTTTCAACCTTCAACCTTCCTGACAACTCATTGACCGCCAACTCAAATAGTTCCTCAACCGTAATCCTCCGGTCGATATCCAGAATAGGCGCCTGCTCGATAATATGGTCAAACCGGTCTTTGACAATTTCGTCCCGTTCCCGGATGATCTCCTTGAGTTCCGTTTCAAGCGAGTAGTCGGTCAGTTCGCGAGCCGTTATCCGCTCGATCACATGCAATAGCGCGTACTCACGATTCGCGCGGATGCGCGTGAAGAACCAATACATGAACAATCCGCTCAGGATCAGTACGGCGCTTATGATCAGGGCTTCGTATCCCATTTCGAAGATCAACAGACCCAGACAAACCATACCTATGATCTGAACCCATGGATAGAGCGGCACACGGAAACTGGGTTGATAATTCTGAAGGCGGCTCTCCCTCAAAATGATTACTGAAATGCAGGCGAGGATATTGGTCATAATGAGCACGACCGAAGCGGCTTCGACCAGCACCTCGAGTCTCAGAAAAAAAGATATGATCACAAAAATGCCGGTTACGATCAGGGCATAGTGGGGAGTGTGAAAACGCCGGTTAATGCTCCCGAGAAACACGGGAAGCAGACCGTCACGGCTCAGAGGAACGAGTGAGCGCGCCGCCGTCATGATGCCGGCATTGGCCGTGGACAAAAACGCCAGGATCGCCGCGATGCCGAGCGCGACAAAACCAAACTGTCCCATGATCACGGATGCCCCGTCTGAAATGGGCGTAACTGATTTGCTCAGCACGTCCGGATCAAGCACACCGGCCGTCACAAAAACCATCGCTGCGTAGAAAATACTGACCACGAACAGCGACACGATCATACCCAGGGGTATGTTGCGCTTCGGGTTCTGGATCTCTTCGGCGATGCTGGCGATCTTCAACAAACCGGCATAGGAGACGAACACAAAACCGGTGTTCGAAAGCACTGCTCCGAATCCTTTTGGTGCAAAAGGAACAAAACGCTGAGCCTGGACATGGGGGAATCCAGCCACTACGTATAAACACATCAAAGCAAAGAGACCCACGACCAGTGCCACCTGGGTCTTGCCTGCCTCCTTGATGCCCACATAGTTGACTGCGACGAAAAATAAACAGAATGCCATTGCGACGATATGGATGTCGATATCAACGAGCAGGATGACGAACAGCGACATGCCGATGAGCGCAAAGGCGCTCTTCATGGCCAGGGAGAACCAGCTCAACAGCCCGGCAACCGTGCCCACGGCTGGACCCATGCTGCGCATGATCGCGAAACAATCGCCGCCCGCCCTGGGCATGGCGGTTGTCATCTCCGCGATGCTCAGCATGCCGGCAAGCGAAAGTATCCCGGCCAGAAAATACGAAATGATCACGGCCGGCCCGGCCCGGGCGAATGCGAGACCGGGCAGTATGAACAAGCCGGAACTGATCATGGCGCCGGATGCAATACAGAAGATATCAAAAAGGTTGAGCGCCCTCTTCAATTCCATGAATCAAACCCGTTACTTCGCCAGCATGTTACGTGCATATTACAATATTACACATTTTCGAGTCCGAGACAAGTGCAAGTTTCCGCGCATCGGTGTTCAATCACAACCTATGTCCGTGCACGCCTCAAGCAGATTCTACGCCGCGCCTCTGTAAGCGCGCTCTTTCCCAGGCGCTGAAATCCTCGGGCGGATCGACCAGTTCGGCATCAGTTTTGCGTTTGAGCGCCGCGGCCCCGCTCGAGCAGCCCGTGACACAAAGCCCGCAGCCGATGCACTTCTCACGCTGCACGCTCATTACGCCACCCTCTTCGATGATCGCGTGGACCTGGCAGCGGTCAACGCAAGTGCCGCACGCGTTGCACAGGTCAGGGTCGATGACCGAATAGTAGTTGGCGCGCGCGACCGACTCTTCAATACCCCAATCAGTGATACCGCGCAGAATGCCGCAACAACAGCCGCAGCAATTGCAGACGTAGAACAGGCCTTTGATGACATTGCTCACGCAATGAACCAGACCGATCTCCTCGGCCTGATCGAGCAGCGCGAGCGCCTCCTCCTTCGATACGTCATGCGGGCTGCTGGGCCGCGCAACCGGCGAGAAGTTCAAGCACAACCTTACCGGGAAATCGCACTTTCTGCGGCCCAGCGTCTCCTGCTGGACGCGGCAGATACAGTCCTCGGCCCGGAACGACTTCGCGTTCTCGAACATCGCCTTGATGTCGTCATAAGGCAGAATGTACTCTGATTTTACCGCATGCCGGCCCGGCACGACCCGGTGGAGCGCGGGTTGAGGCCGCATGATACCCGCAGCGCCGCCGGCCACAAGATACTCCTCGATCAGGTGGGCATATTCATGGTCCATCAGTTCGATCTGCGATTCATAGATGCCGACAATGAAAGGCGCCAAGCGGAAACTCATCTGCCCTTCTTTGCGCGACATCCATACAAGCCCGCGCTTCACCATTTCAACGAGACGCGTCTTCAACTCCTGCTCTGGCACGCCGAGACGCAATGCGATCTCGCCGACCGGTTCGCGGACATGAGAAAGGTTACTCGCCAGCATGGCCTCTTCATCCGTGAAGATCTTCTTCAGGATGCGGATCTCCACGTTGGAAGGTGTCCGAGGGAACCCGTTGGGCATGCGGCCCAGCGCACCGGCAAGTCGCTCATAGACGTCATCTTGCATTGATGCCTCCTAAAAAACCCCGTAGACCACAAAGAACTGATGCGCGCTGCCTATTCAACCGGAAAATGCGAGAATAGAGTTTCATAGTGAACCACACAGACGACCGGCGCTTTCACCGGCAAGGTACCCCGTGGAAAAAGCGGCCTGCAGATTGTAGCCGCCCGTATCACCTGCGATATCGATCACTTCCCCGCAGAAGAACAAGCCCTTGACCAATCGTGACTGCATTGAGTAGGGATCGATCTCATCGAGCGCAACGCCGCCGTCGGTGATTATGGCTTCATCGATCGGCCGCGGCCCCTTGACGGTCATGGTAAAGGCGGTGAGGGATTGGAGCAGCTGGTGGCGCTCTTCGCGGCTGACCTCAGATGCCTTCTTGGCAGCCGGGATGCCCGACCGCAATACGAAGACATCGATTGCGGCCGCGGGCAGCAGGTGTTTGAGAACATTCTTCCATTTCATCCGGCCATATTGCTCTAACTCACGGAGGAGTCTCTTTTCCAGGATTTCCCTCGCGAGCGCCGGCTTGAAATTGACCGAAACGATCACCTTACCCTTCCTCAGCCGCTCCACGATCTCGCGGCTCATGGTCAGAACGATCGGGCCCGATATGCCAAAATGCGTGAACAGCATTTCACCGAAACGACGGCAAAATACCTTGCCATTGGCAAGGGCGCTCAATTCAACATTCTTCAGACTCAAACCTTTCATTGACTTGATAAAATCCTCTTCGATCTCAATGGGCACGAGGCCCGGTCCGGGTTTTCGCACGCGGTGTCCCAGGTCTTGCGCAAACCGGTAGCCGTCGCCGGTCGAACCGGTGAGCGGATATGAAAGACCGCCGGTCGCAAGGATCACACCGTCGCAACGGATGTCCTCGCCATCCACCTGTACGCCGCAGATCCTTGAGTCCTTCACCAGAATGGCATCGGCCGGGCAGCCGGTCCGGATCTCCACACGATGCGCCAGGAGATACCGGTGCAGGCAATTGACTATCTCTTCGGCATCGTTCGATGAAGGAAAGACACGCCTGCCCCTTTCGACCACGGTAGCAATGCCCCTCGTTTCGAAAAAATCTATCAGATCACCGCTGAAAAAACGCGCAAAACAATTACGCAGGAACTTGCCCTTCGTGCCGTAATGCTCAAGGAACGACTCCATTTCCTCCATGTTGGTTATGTTGCACCGGCCCTTACCGGTAATCGCCAGTTTTGAGCCGAGGCGCTCCATCTTCTCGAGGAGCAATACGCGGCAGCCGTGCTCGGCGGCCCGGCCGGCGGCCATCATGCCGGAAGGACCGGCGCCTATGACAATTATCCGGGCCTTACTCATGGCAGGACTCCGGACAGGGCGCGTCTCAACTCGTCGACCGGCAGTCCGACGATGTTCGAATAACTGCCTGCGTACCTTGCCACTAATCTGCCGCCCTGGCCCTGGAGTGCATAGGCACCGGCTTTGTCCAGCGGCTCACCGGTTGCCACGTAATCTTCGATCGTCTGATCGTCGTTCCTGCGCATCCAGATCCTGCTCTTCACGGCAAAAGTATTCAGCCGCGCCGACGGCGGAAACAGCAGGGCAATGCCGGTCACGACCACATGTCGCCGTCCGCTCAAATTTCTGAGGATGCGCACGGCATCATCCGGATCACGCGGCTGTCCGATGATCTCTCTGCCCAGCACAACGACGGTATCCGCACCAATGACCGCGACAACGGTTTCACACATACCCGAATATTCTTTCCAGACACCCATCGCCTTTTCCCGGGCGATCCTCTGGCAATAGTCTTCGACACGCTCTCCTGGCTTGATCGTCTCGTCGACATTGCTCGCAATAACCATGATCCGCGCCGCGGGCACGAACGTGGACAGAAGCTCGAGCCGGCGCGGCGACCTCGAAGCCAATATGATCTTCCCTGCGTTCATGTTATTTACCATAGTCCGGCGGTATGCGGCTTATACCCGGCATACAACACACGCCACGGAGTGAAACATCGGCTCCGTCGCTCTCTGTTCTCTGCACCATTGGATTGTAGTCACTACCGCGAATGAGTCAAGGCAGCTGCTCAGCCGTTAGTGAATCTTGACAACCAAGCAAAACTGGCTACAATTCCACGAGGAGGCATAACTTGCTTAAATTCATGCTCTGGCTGATACTTTTTGCACTATGCTGGCCGCTGGCAATACTCGCCTTGTTGCTCTACCCGCTGATCTGGCTTATCCTGCTTCCTTTCCGGATCCTCGGTATTGCAGTGAATGGAGTGCTGGCGGTTTTTAAAGCCGTCATAATGATGCCGGCACGGATCCTCGGCGGCTGAAAAACACCTCAATTCCTGACTACATTTTGGTAACGATTATCTTGATTTTTTAAGAAGTCGATCCGCAATCGCCTGTGAAACTTCGATCTCTTCCCTTATTGTGTTATGGGAAATACGGATCTCCCAGTAGGCGAAACCGACGCCCACCAGAACAATAACCATGCCTACCAGAAACGCGCCAAGGGTCAATGTGACTATGTTTATCTTTAGTGCGAAAGACATGCCGATCAGCACCGACGTGATCACGAACAAAAAGATCGCCAGGAGTGTGGCGCCGCTTGAACGTTTCAATAGTTTCGCGCGGTACACGAGCATCCCGCACTGATGCTCAATACTGTCAATGCGCTCCTGGTCAATATCTTCCCGGCTCGGCTTCTTCGCGATAATCGTCTTCTCCTGATTCAATAGCCGTATCCGGTCGATCACCCGGCTGAGCCTCGGGACCAGAGAAAGAAGCAAGAGCGCCGAACATGAGATCATGACCGCCGGCGAGAGCATCGCCTGGATCACATTGAATATCCTCGGGTCCAGAGTCATATATTACCTCGCTTTGTTTCGGTAACGACGTTCGTGTATTTGTGCATCAACCATCCTCCTTTTTTTGGCCGCCGCTGTTCTAACGCTTGCGAAATACAGTATTGATCATGCTGTCCGGTCGCGCCGGACGCAGGTCGCTCAAAGAATCGTATGCTCCAACAAAGGTGAATCCAGCATCTTCCGCCATCTCCACTATTTCGGCCAATGAGTAAACTCGTAAGCTGATCTCCAAATCATCAACATACCTTAGTTCCATGCCCCTTTTTTCATAGAACACCCACTTTTCCGTGTTTATCGAGTGAAAACGGTCGAACTTGTTGCCTTTGTGTAGCACGAGATACCTATCTGTCTCGTCATAAAGACCGTGACAGTAGTGATTCAAGAGATATTCCTGGGACATTGTTTTCAATATCAAGAACAAGCCGTTCTTACGCACACGCTTTGCCACCATTCTGAAAATCCTTTGGTCTATTTTCTTGTCGTAATACCCGATCGATGTCCAGATGCTCAGGACCGCATCGTATCTGCCTTGCACCAGCCGGTCGAGCCTTCTCATATCGCCGCAGATGAAATTGACCTTGGCTCCTCGCTTGATCGCTCGTTTCTTGGCATCCTCAATGTATGATGCACCGATATCGATGCCGGTCACGTCAAATCCGCGTACGGCAATTGGTATGCATATGCGGCCGTTGCCACAAGCGACTTCGAGAAAACGTCCTTTTGTTATACCGTGTTTTTTCAGGATCTTCAATATCGCCTGTACTGTTATCCCGGATTGCCTCCAACTCCGATCCAGAAAATGCTGCCACAATTCTGGTTTTTTCAAGAAGAATTTTTCAGTCCAATGCCTCATATAGACCCCACCTGTTCGCGCACCCTCAGTTCCGCTTCGACCGGATCCCAATGAAACAGAAGCACCAGTTTCACAATATAGCACTCATATCGGCTTCAGCAGTGCAGTACATTCAGGCCAAAGAGAACCGTTCAGCCTTCAATGTACCGGGTTTGACATACTCGATCTCTCTGGCATGCATCCGGAGCAGCGTGTAACCGGGATCGTCCGCCGTCTTCCAGAATTCCTTGAAGAACGGAGTACTGTCCGCGAGCGACTTGCGGGTTGCCGCGTCTTTGACGATCTCGGCCTGACCCGCGCATCTGACATACCCGCTGTGTTCGCCGGCCTTCAGCAGCAGGCAGAATTCGACGTTCTGATTTTTCTTGATCTGCCTTATCTTGGCATCACGCGAGCCGGTCATGACCCACATTTTCTTGTCAAAATGGATCAAGGTAACAGGTCTGACCCTTGGAATGCTGCCGTCCATGGTCGCCAGATGAATAATCTGTAAGCCATTGAAATGAGCCCGTACTTCCTGCTTCAAATCTCCACTGCCAGACATATTTCTCCTCCCGTTATCCTAATCTTGAACACATGCTGCATTTCAAAGTTGTGCAACTGCGGCAATCGGATCATCCCGAACGTTTCCGGAAAACAGAGACGTAATTCGGGGTCAACACAGGATACATCCTCGAATGAACGGGCGCCAGGTCCAGCCGGCGCTCTCTAATTATCCCGACCACGTCCCTCGGTTTCAAAGCTCTCAAGTGCACGTTGCCGTTCTTGCTCAATGACCAAAAGGGGACGCAGGTAATACCCACGACCGGCTCATAGGGATAAACGAGCACGAGTGTTCCTCCGGGCTTCAGGACCCTGGAGAACTCGCCCATGGCCTTTGAGAGATCACCGACATGCTCGATAGTGTGTATCGAGAACAAAGCATCGAAGCTACGGTCGGGGAAGGCGAGATTCTCGGCATTGCAGACGCACACGGTATGCCCCTTTTGTCCAGCACGGTCGACAACAGTGTGATCGACATCGACGCCATACGTTGGACCGCCAAGCCTGCCGAGCAGGTCAAGCAAAAGACCCCTGTTACAGCCTACTTCGAGCACGCTGTCCTCTTTGCGCGCACGATAGTACTCACGGATCTGCCTGACATGCAACCTCATCGCCAATTCTCTTATCATTTTTTTTCTCAGATGCCACGCGCGTGGCGTGACGTCGGAAGTGCGACATTCTACCTCTATTCAGTTGAATGTCAAGAGCATTGATTGCGAGTAACTGGTAGGGAGAGTGGCTCTGCAGCACCTTGTCAATGAGCTATCGCTGCAGCATGCGACACTCTAATCAGCCGGATATCCGACCGTCTGTGCAAGTACTATCTTCTGACTGGCGGTCAACTTCATTCTCCCGGCCAGTTTATCGCGGTCCAGAGCGCCGCGCACAACGGTTGCCAGTCCTTCTGAAGCACAGAACAGATATACATTCTGGCTGATGAAACCGGCATCTGCGGCCGCGTAGAAATCTTTGTCCTGCATTGATGCCCGGCCCATGCGCACATAGTCGGCTACGAAAATGAGGTTGACCGGCGCATCCCGGACAAAGTCCTGCCTGCCAGTCAGACCTCTTATGTCCTCGTCGAGCACGTGTGTCAAGCTGTTCTTCACTGCGTCATAGAGATAGAGTCCGCTCGCGGTCGCCACGTAGATATCGATCTCCTGCCAGTTGACTGCCGATGGCGCGGTGCGCTTGCCCGATTCAGGACGGTTCACACCCCAGGCCGCCCACAACAGGTTGGACAGGGTCTGCGCCGGAATATCTTCAGGACTGAACCGACGCGAAGACTGCCGGTCGCGCAGCACTTCCATCAAGGGCCGTCCGCCGGTCGTTCTGGGCTGAGGAAGATCAATATCCATCAATCCACCCGCATATTTCGAACCGCACAGCAGTAACAGATACAACCACAGAGCCGCGCCGAAACGCCCCGATTGCATCATCCCTTACCTCCTTCTCCTGCACCTGCCGAATCTATCCAATGTTCATTCAACAAGAACGCATTTCATGGTTTGCACCGAACCACCGGTCCCGAGGCGAATGAAATATATGCCCGCGCTCAAATCCCGCGGCCGCCAGCTGACCGTGTACGTGCCGGCCGGTCTGAATTCATCGAGCAGAGTTGCAATCTCCTGGCCGGCACTGCTGTATACCTTGAGCGTCACCGAACCTGACACTGCATTGCCATAAGTTATCTGTGAGTAGCTTTTCGCCGGATTGGGATAGTTGTGCAATATTTTACCCGGCCCGTTTTCTCCCGCTGGAACCTCTAATTCTTCTATGCCCGTGAGAACGCTGCCGCTCCTAATATGATAAATATCATACAGATTCGTGTTTCCGCCGGTATGACACGCAATGTGCCCGTAGCCAGGTCCGTCGATCCCGAACGATGGCACGAAGTGGTCGGTGCCAATGACAGAAGTCACTTGCCAGTTGCCGGACTGCTTGTGCGAATAATAGATGTTGCCGGTATAGAAGTTACCGCTCGTTTCCATCCACACGATATGAGGTTCGCCATTGCCGTCAACGCTAAGTGAAGGCTGGCTTGCGCTGTAGCCCAGTGATGCCAGCGCGTGCTGCTGCCAAGACTGGCCAAAGGGCTTATACAAGTAATAGACCCGGCCCGGGAAGCCCCAACCGTCGTTCCCGCTCACTGCCAGGTGAAGATCGCCATCGCCTTCAATGACCATCGACGCCGTGAAATCATTCGCGTTCCCGCTGTAGAGTATTTCGTAGTTCCAGTCAGTGCCGCCCAGGGTATCATTCCACGCATGGTGAATATGATAACTCCCGTAATCGCCGCCCCGGTATACGATGTGCGCGACGCCGTCTGATGTGACGGCAATGAAAGGCGATGCACCGGTGCCATAGGGTCCGAGGTTGCTGCCGGCCAGCGTCTGGATATCCCAGACAATGCTGGAACCGACTACTAAGAGGCCAACCGCATACGCTATCTTGTACTGACCGCTCCCCGGATCATCGGTTATCCAGGCCGCGTGGGGGTACCCCGTACCGTCGACCGCGATCGTCGGTGAGCAGTCGAGTTGCGTGTTGGTGGTGATGGGCTCCCACGGTCCGCCGGGCAAGGGCGCAGCATAGATATCTGAATTCTGCTCGTAGACGACAAATGGTACCCCGCCGTCCGACCCCCAGGCGACCGCCGGATCCGACGCGGCCTGCGTTGTGTCGCCGACCGCCTGCGGCACACCCCAGGTGCCGGCCGGGCGGTTCGTGCAATAGTATACGCGCCAGCTGCCGCCCACCTGCTCCTGCCAGACGATATGCACCATCCCCGAGTCATCAAGGCAGAGCGACTGCAATGTCGTCGCCTTCTGGACCTGCGTGTTCGTTATCGTGTCGATCACGGGATTTTGCCACTGCGCCCGCACGAATGGCGCCACCATCACGAGAGTCAGGAAGATCGAAAGACTGCTCATCGATGATAATACCCTGCTAATGCTTTTCATTGTTACACCTCCTCTCATAATCCGGTCTAACACTTTGCCAGCACGCGTTCTATCAGCGCACGCCGGCGCGTGATGACCTTGCTTTTTACCCTGCCGCGCTTTAGATATCTTTCGCACACCATAGCCGCGTAGCGCATTTCATCCAATGCCTGTTTGTCTTCGATCTCGCTCAGCGCCAGCAATGTGTAATAGAAAGGAAACCGGCGCCACTTGCCCACGCCGTCCCGGTATTTTCGAAGTCCCTTCAGTCCATGACTGAGACGCTTTCGAGACTTGTTTAACCCGCCCGCGGCCAAATGCCGCCACATCGCCGCAGTGCACGTGCCGCAGCAATAGAAGCCACGCGGCCGTCCAGGCATCTCGCAGTTCATCAATGCTTTGATTATGCCTTTGTTCGACTTTTTCAATGCTTCCTGCGCGATTTCAGAACTGCCATTCAGCAGGATCAATGCCCGGCTCGCCTCTTCGCCCAGTATGTGGCCGATCGCTGCGCCGGAAACCACGCGCTCGCCGGTGAAGAGTGTGATACCTCTTCGGTAATCGAGCGGGGTCGGCGCGAACATGCCGCGGTAAGAACCCTCCGCTCCCTGGCGCGATGCGATCCAGGACGCCACCCTTTTCCGTTCATTCGCGGGCAAGGGCCGGCCCGTGAAGAAGACTTCATTAAGACGGTCTAATGTCGCGGCCAGACTATTTGCCTGCACTATCTTCACCTGCACCTCCAGTTGAACAGATGACTATGACCATGTCAACGACCGGCCCGGCCGAATAATTCTATGAACGCGGGCGGTGTACTGACCACCTTCCGGGCCGCGTAGTCAAAAAAAACAACACCCGTTTTGGCACAAGCAACCTCTTTCTTCGTCGCCTTGTTCGTCACGCGGAAGAAGAAATCGCAGCCGGACCGGCCGACGTTGTCCACGGCAACCTCGAAGGTCAGAACATCGCCGTGAAAACTCTCTGACTTGTAGAGGATCGCCGTATCGACCATAATTATTCCGGCCCCACCGATATCGGATTCGCTGAACCCGTGATGCTTCAGGAATCGCATGCGCGCTTCGTGTATCAGCGAAAGCAATGAATCGTTGCCCAGATGCCCGCCGTAATTGATATTGCTTATGCACACGGGTATGTCCGTCGCGAATGCGAACTTCGCGGGCATTTCCAGTTTCATCCTTGCCACACATTCCCTCCTTCAGATGACTACGACGCAGTACCGACGTTATTATGGATCCGCACCATCCAATATGTTGATTCGATCTCACGGGTTAGACGCTGACGGCGATTTTCACCGAGCCCCATATGGCCGCCTGTAACATAATATGAATTCTGTCTTTCTTGGATGTAGTTCTTTGGGAATGCATACCTGCCAGACTGATTTCTGTGACCCTCGAGCATCTCCAGATTTTCCTTGAACCATCTGCTGGACCGGGCAATATGGAACCGGGACAGCAGCTCAAGCCTCTGAACGAGGCATCCCATCTCTGGGGAGTCAGCATGCAGACCGCGATAGCGAGGCAACCATACATTCCAGCCCATCGCATAATACCGGTTATTCCTTGCGCGCACAATGCCATACCCTTCGTAAAACTGCTGGTAGCGTGGATCCAGGACATACGATATAACTCGCTCCACGCGACTGTCGATTGCGCCATCCCCCAGGTGTGTTCGTAGGGCTCGGAACGCCAGGATATCGTAGATCCATGGCAGCGGGAAACCATGGTTCGAGTAGAGCTCGGGGTTGACCAGGGGATGCCTGCGAAATGCCACAGGAATGCCTCGGAACCCTGACTTTTCTGCGTAGATCGTGAAATCGTTGCTTTTCACGAAATAGTAGATCGCAGCGAGCCGTTGGAGAACGGAATCGCGCACACATCTCTCAGAGAGATACCCAGCCATGGCGAGGAACGAAGCGACAATTGCACGACTCAGATCGAACAGCACATCCTTCCTTCTGGAACGCGTGTTCTGTTCCAGCCAGGCAAGGTAAGGAACACAACACCGGTCAAGATCGCTCACGCCCTTGCGCAGGCCAAACAAGGTCAATTTGCCCATTGCGTTTTCAAAACACGTGTCGCGGCAGCCGTAGATGTCATTGAAACCGGTGCGGCCGGTCAAGCATCCCAGCCAATAACGGACAATACTCGATTCCAGCACGACTCCTTGCAGGCGCTTCAGGTCATACTTCGCAGACCTGGCAAGATCTCGTGCAACAAGGTATCGGACGATCGGACCGCTGTTGTCGCATAACCAATCACGGAAAGCATAATTCTTCGTGCTCTTTGTTGCCTGCAATAACCTGGACATGACCATAGTATAGACAGAACCATATTGATTTCAACCTTGAAGTGCGCGCGATCGCTCTATGTTTCGAGCACCTTCATTCAATATGATATGAAATCAATTCGCGAATTGTGTAGGAATCAAAATAGCCGATCGTATCGCCCACCGCATTCGTGGCGATTCCCGGTGCATACATGCTGTCTCTTATCATCCCCTGCTCCGCAATCCATAAGGACCAATATAAGTCAATCGTGATATCGGACGTCACCCGCACTTTCAGCGCATGGAAGTCACCGGCGCTCACGGTAACTGAATCCTCGGCCACAACCTCCCGTTCCTCATACCAGGGATCGGTCATTTTCACCCAGGATCGTCCAACGCTTAATGGGTATACATACCATTTATGTGGTGGCGTAATGTAGAGAGTATCGAGATCGGTATCCCAGGGAATTCCGGCGAGAAGATATCTGAAGTAAGAAGCCAGTTCGCCGGGCGAATGAAAGGTTATGCCATTCACGATGAAACACAGGCCACCGAGCGGCTGACTGCTCGTGGATGAATCTGTCGATACTATCTGGGCGATGAAGAGAAAAGCCGTATCGGGATGAGCGAACCAGCGAATATGAGGAACCCAAGTCTGGTTGAATCTGTAGCACTGCCAGCCGGACAATTGATCCATACCGTCGATCTCATCGCGCAAACTGTTAACATACAGATATTCGCTCGTATCGTTGCTTACCGTGTCGTACACGACGATGAGAGATAGGAACTCATATTCCCACCAGTTGCCAATATCCGTCGGAAAGCATTGGACGACCAATACCTTATCGCCCCCACAACCGCCGCCGATCATAACAACAGAGATCGCGGCCATACACACGAAAACCATTACTCTGCTACCCATTGTTCCTCCCTATTTCCACGATCTCGACCTCATTATGAAGCAAATCAGCCGTCCGAATCGTTGATCACGAAGCAATGCTGTACGCACCACTCGCGGCAGATTGTAGGCACGCCGAAGGACGATGTCAAGCACGGACCTTTTTCTTTAGCGTGCCAGAGAACTCCACACACGATACCGTCTGGCCTGCTCAACGAGGCCGTCGCCCGGATCGAAATGGAGATGATCCGAGAGGCCCTGGCGAGAACCGACGGTAATCAATCAAAAGCCGCGGCCGAACTCGGCATTTCCGAACGCGTGCTGCGGTATAAGACGAACAAATACAAAATACGGCCCGGTAAGTAGACGATTCTACACACTTTCTTGAAATACCGTTGAAATTGTGTATAATAGACACATATGCCCTATGCCAAGGTCGATGACCGGATACTCCACGAGTTGATAGAGATCGCCGGGGCGGCGAATGTCATTACCGACCCGGAGACCCTGGAGAACTACGCGCATGACGAAACACCGTTGTACAAGGCAATGCCCGAAGCAGTCGTTCGGCCTGATACCACGGACCAGGTGGCCCGGATCATGCTTCTTGCCCACGAAAACAACATCCCGGTCACGCCTCGGGGCGGCGGCACGTGCCTGTCGGCCGGCGCCGTGCCCATTCACGGCGGCATCGTCCTCTCGCTCGAGAGAATGAACAAGATAGTCGAGATCGACGAGGACAACATGATGGTCACGACCCAACCCGGCATCGTCACCGAACAACTGGGCAAAGAGCTGGCAAAACATGGCCTTTTCTTCCCGCCCGACCCGGTCAGCCTCGATTCATGCACGATCGGCGGCAATATTGCCGAGTGCGCGGGCGGACCGCGGGCAATGAAATACGGAGTGACAAGAAACTATGTAACCGGCATCACCGCTGTTCTTGCCGACGGCACGGTGCTGAAGATGGGCGGCAAATTACTGAAGAACGCCACTGGATACGACCTCATTAACCTGATCACCGGCTCAGAAGGAACCCTCGCCATCGTGACCGAAGCGACGATCCGGGTCCTACCCCTGCCCAAGGTCATCGTTGACCTTCTCGTCCCCTTTGCCTGCGTCGAAGAAGCAACGGATTTTGCCGTGGAGGTCATGCAGACCGGCCTCATGCCGGCCTCAATCGAATTCATGGAGGGCGATGTGGTGCACATGGTATCAAAGTACCTTGCGCGACAAATACCCTACATGGATGCGAACGCCCACACGATCGTCGAGATTGACGGCGATGACAAGAAAACGGTAAGGAAAACCTATGACCGTATCGGCGAGATAGCGCTGAAACACGGCGCGCTCGACATACTCGTGGCCGAGGGAACCAGGGATAAAGAAAGAATGTGGGAGCCCCGCAAGAAGGTCGGCGACACATTGAAAGAACTGACCAAGAACGTGGCGCGCGAAGATCTCGTCGTTCCCAAAAAACAGATCCCTCAACTCATCAGCCGGTTGAAGGAATGCGTCGGCAAGTATGACGCTACGGTCTACACCTTCGGCCACCTCGGCGACGGAAACATCCATGCCGATGTGAGCATCGATAAGACAAGGAACATGGACGCCGCGCACATCGATCGGATGCGCCGTGAGATATACGAGATCACTCTCTCGCTGGGCGGCGCGATAACAGCCGAACACGGCGTCGGCCTTTCGAAAATACCTTACCTGGCAATGGCGCTGGATGAAAAGCAGATCGCGTTGATGAAGAAGATAAAGCAGGCGTTCGACCCGAAGAATGTCCTCAATCCGGGGAAGGTACTGCCGGTTGGCAAGGCGGACAAGGCAATACCCCCGCACTCCAGTGCGGGACGCTGAATTTTACAGCCATATCGAAGATATGGGCAAAATTCGCGAAGGCACAATATGACCATTATTGAGAAAGGAGAAAAATAGTGAACGTTCTGAATCTGGACAAAATGCCGGGGCAGGATTCGATGCTCATATTCCACGCCCTGGCGCGGCTCGGCTACGAAGGACTCATTATCGTGTCACCGGCGCAACCGCTGGCCAGCGTCGGTTATTTCCAGGACGCGGAAAAGGAGATCGACCTGGAATACTGCGCGCAGCATAATATCTCGGTCATGCGCCGGGAAGTCGGCGGCGGCGCGACCTATCTTGACGAGAACCAGATATTTTATCAAGTGATCTGGAACTCCAGGAATCCAAAGCTTCCCCGCAACATCAAAGAGATCTTCCAGTATCTCTCAGTGCCGGCGTGCGAAACCTATCGCGCGTTCGGCATCAACGCCTCGTTCCGCGCCGAGAATGACATCATTACCGATAAAGGTAAGAAGATCGCCGGTGAGGGCGGCGGTGACATCGGCGATTCCATGGTCTTTGTCGGCGGTATATTGATGGATTTTGATTATGAGACCATGAGCCGGGTGCTCAAAGTGCCCGACGAGAAATTCCGCGACAAAATATACAAAAGCATGGAAGAGAACCTCACGACCATGAAACGCGAGCTGGGCGAGATCCCTGCCAGGAACGAGATCAAACGCATCCTGGTCGAGAACTTCGAGCGTATCCTGGGACGGCTGGAACCGGTCACCCTCGATGATGCCACGATCAGGAAGATTAAAGAGATCGAACAGTGGTTCATGTCTGATGAATTCCTCCATAAGAAGACACCGCGTATTCCTCAGGGCGTAAAAATAAAGGAAGGCATCGAGATCCTCTATGGTCTCTACAAGGCAAAAGGCGGTCTGATAAGAAGCGCCGAGGAGATCGAGAACAAAACGCGGATCAAAGATATCGTCGTCTCCGGCGATTTTAACCTCTTTCCAAAGGCGGCGCTCAATGATGTGGAAAATGCCCTCAAAAACAAAAACTTTGACCGCGATGTGATCGAAGAAGAGCTGACCAAGACCTATGCCGAAAAGAAGATCGAATCACCCGGCGTCCTGCCCGAAGATATCGCCAAAACCATCGTTGAAGCGAAATAGGACCGGTTTTGTCGAGTCCCGCGATTGATCGGCACTGATTGACAGAATGACTAATATGCATATAATAACGCTGTTGGATCTGAATGAGCCGGGACTATCAGAATAATGCAGGGGCGAAATAGCACGGAACGCCCATTCGCACCCCCTTCATTCTTAACAATAATAAAATTGACAGGGAATTATATTTACATGCGATCACAGGAGATGTTTGCTTATGATTGACTTGAAGGAAAGCGACCCGCAGTTTAAATGGGAGATCGTCAAGAAAGAAGGCGGCGAAGGACTGCTCAAGTGTTTCGGATGCAGTGATTGCGCTGCCAGCTGTCCGGTCCGGTATTTCAACGAGAACTACAATCCCAGAAAGATAATCCGCCTCACCTTGCTCGGCCTGAAAGACCGGGTCCTCACTTCGCCGTTTCTCTGGTTCTGCGCGCATTGCCATGCCTGCACCGAGCGTTGCCCCCAGGGCATCAGGGTCGCAGAACTGATCAACGCGATCAAGAACTACGCCGTGGACCAGGGCTATTGCCCGGAAGGCTACAAGATGCAGCTCGATCTGCTCTTGAAAATGGGCCGGCTCTATGAGGTAGAAGATTTCGACCTGAAAAAGCGCCAACGCCTGGGGCTCCCGGCGATCGACAAGACGATACCCGATGTTGCTCGAATCCTTGAATATACCGGCATTCTAAAGGTGCTACAGAAATGAACAGATACGCCATTTTCTTAGGATGTACTGTTCCGGTCCGGGCACAACACTACGAACTCAGCGCGCGTAACGTTGCCCGGGCATTGGGTGTGGAACTCGTCGATATACCCGGTGCCTCATGTTGCGGCTTCCCCATGAAGGCGGTTGATGCTGAAACCGCCCTGCTGATCGCCGCGCGTAATATCGCTCTTGCCAGCCAGATGGACCTCGATGTGGTCACGCTCTGCAACTCCTGCACGGCAATGCTGTCTGACGCCCAGGTCCAGCTCAACGTGAAGGAATTCCGCAGTAAGTTCAAGAAATTGGGCATGTCGTACCCCAGGGAAGTCAAGGTGCGCCATTTCGTCAGAATGTTGTACGAAGATATCGGCATTGAGAACATACGCAAGGCCGTCAAGAAGCCGCTCGCCCGGCTCAAGATCATGGCTCATTACGGATGCCATTACATGCGGCCATCCAATCTCTACGGTTTTGACAATGCAGAGATGCCGCACACGCTCGACGAACTGGTCCGCGCGACCGGCGCCGAATCGCTCGAATATGCGGACAAGAAGATGTGCTGCGGCGGCTCAGTCCTGGGTATTGACGAAGAAACGGCAATAACCATGGCCAACCACAAACTGAACATCGCGCACGAAAATGGAGCGGACGGACTGGTATCGATATGTCCTTTCTGCACCGTCATGTATGAAGATAATCAGCGCAAGGCCGAAGCCAGGTTCGGCCGCCATTACGGTATTCCAGTTCTGTACTATCCCCAGCTCCTCGGTTTGAGCCTGGGTATCGACGGCAACGGGGTCGGTCTCAAGTTCAACCGTATCAAACCCGACGCCATACTCGATAAGATAGCGACCTGAGACCGGGAGGATGACCATGAGAGTATTGATGTGTAATTGCCACAACTCGCTCAAACTGCCGAAACTCAAGCTCGGCCCGGATGTCAAGGTCGAGGAGTTCGATGACCTGTGCAAAACCAAACCTGAGATCGCGCCCGATGAGAAAGTAGTGATCGCCGCCTGCAGTCCGAACCTGCTTGAGGGATTGTTCCCGGGTACCAATGCCGAATTCGTGAATATCCTTGAACATGTCTTCCTGATCGGCCACCGGCCTGAAAAAGCAGAACAAATGATCAACGCGGCGGTCGCGAAGATGGAGAAAACCAGGCCGGTCAAGACAAAGTTCTTCCAGATCAGCAGCCGGAAAGCACTCGTCATCGGCGGCGGGATCGCCGGTATTGAAGTCACGGCGCAGCTGAGCAAGAATGGAATCGAAACGACGCTGATCGAAAAGACCCCGTTCCTGGGCGGAACCGTGGCCAAGCTGGACCGCCTGTATCCTGAGGGAACACCTTACAGCCACACGCTAATGCCCCTGATCAACACGATGCAGTCGCAGAAAAATGCGGTATCGCTCTGCAATACCGAAATAACTAAGGTCAGCGGCCGGGTTGGCGACTACAAAATAGAATTAGTGACCAGACCGCGCGGCGTTCAGGAATGCATCAACTGCGGCAAGTGCATTGATGTTTGTCCGGTTGAAATCGACGACGCGGGCAAGAGCAGAAAGGCGATCTATTACGTGCCCACTTATCCTGACATGTACGCGATCGATTTTGCGGCGTGCACGCGCTGCGGCGAATGCGTTAAGGTCTGTCCCGGCAGGATCGATCTCAATGAACAAGAAAAGGTAAGCGAGATCGCAGCCGGGGCCGTGATCGTAGCCACGGGCCTGCTTTGGTACGACGTGAGCCGGGTCGAAGAATACGGCTATGGCCGTCTGGACGGCGTCATGAAGACGCTCGAATTCGAGCGTGCGGTGGCGGCCGGAACCCTGCGCCCGAAGAAAGTCGCGATCATCTACTGCGCCGGTTCGCGTGATTCAAAGCACCTGCCATACTGCTCAAAGATCTGCTGCCTGCTCGGACTGAAGGAGGCAAAATTGATCATCGACCGTTATCCGGACGTCCAGGTCTACGTGGCCGCCATGGACATGAGGAGTTACGGTACGTTTGAATACCTCTATAACACGCTCCGCGAGAAGGGCGTATCGTTCATCAAGGGTAAGCCGTCTGAAGTATTCAGATGGAACGGGAAACTGGCGGTCAGGACCGAAGACCTGTTCACCAATGAGCTGATGGAGATCGAGGTCGACAATGTCGTCCTGAGCTCCGGTTTTGTCCCCGACGTCGAGACGTTCAGTAAATTGAAGATCAATTTGACCGTGGATTTTCCAGTACTCTATGAAAATGCGGGACTGAGCAATACCGAACTTCCCAGGGGCATTTTCACGGCTGGTGCGGCCACTTTCCCGGGCGGTGTCGCCGAAACCCTCATCGACGCGCGCAAAGCATCGCACTCGGCACTGAGTCTTCTGGCCCAGAAAGAGATTGAAACGAAGATCAACCAGGCCGTCGTCGATGAGGACCTGTGCAGCGTCTGCCGCATGTGCATCGGAACCTGTCCCTACGGTGCGATATCGGTCGTCGAGGACAAGATCAAGATCAATGAGGAATTGTGCATGGGTTGCGGTATCTGCTCGGTCACCTGCCCGGCTTACGCAAGCCAGCTGGAAGGGTGGAACCATGAAGGACTGCGCGAGCAGATCCGAGAGCTGGCCCAACAAGGAGACATCGTCGCCATTCTGTGCCGCTGGTCAGCCTACAACGCCACCGAAAGGGCCGCGCAGGACAAACTGGGCTATCCTGGCAATGTCAAGATCATCCGTGTTCCATGCACCGGTGCCGTGGATCCATCCCATATCATGCTTGCCCTGAACAACGGCGCCAAAGGCGTGCTCATCGGCGGCTGTTACCCCCACGCCTGCCACTATGCGCGGGGCAATTTCCGGGCAAAGGCCCGCGAGCAGATCCTGAAACTCAATCTGGAGTCGCTTGGAATGGCAGGCAACCAAGTTCGGCTGGAGTGGATCGGCAAGGATGAAGCCCATAAGTTCGTGGAAATTGTGCAGGAAATGAATAAATAAGGGGGAACAGTCATAATACGATAATACCCGGATACCGGAAAGAATCTCAACGAGAATGTTGAAATATTCACGGGAATCTATATAATCACATAATCATCAAGTTTTTCGTTTTGCAGAAAGGAGGAAATAAATGGCCAAGCCATTAGTCGCATTTTACTGGTGTGCCTCCTGCGGTGGCTGTGAAGAATCGATCGTTGACCTTGCCGAAGATATCCTGAAGGTCGTCGATGCCGTTGAGTTCAAGCTCTTCCCGGTTGCCATGGATTTCAAATATTCCGATGTCGAGGCACTGCCGGACAAAGCGCTTGCCGTCAGTTTTATCAACGGTGCAATCCGCACCAGCGAGCAGAAACACCTGGCAGAACTTCTGCGCAGGAAATCCCAGCTCGTCGTCGCGTACGGCGCATGCGCCCACCTCGGAGGTATTCCCGGTCTTGCCAATGTCGCGAATCGCAGAGAGATCTTCGAAACCGCCTACAAGACTACGCCATCGACCGCCAACCCCAAGGGCATCTATCCGCAAACCGTGACCGAAACCGAATTCGGGAAATTGACCCTGCCCGAGATATTTGACACGGTGCACACCCTTGACCAGACGATAGAAGTCGATTACTACCTGCCTGGTTGTGCCCCCCCTCCGGATCTCGTCATGAAGGCCATACTGGCGATCCTCGAAGGCAAACTGCCGGCTAAGGGCTCGGTGCTCACGTCAGAAAAGGCGCTGTGCGAGACCTGCGCAAGGAACAAGACAAAACCGGAGAAGCTGGCCATTAAAGACATAAAGAGGATCTCACAAGTCATCGCCGACCCGGAGAAATGCTTTCTGGCCGAAGGTATCATTTGCCTTGGTCCAGCGACCCGGGGCGGCTGCGGCGAACGGTGCATCAATGCCAATATGCCATGCCGCGGGTGCTTCGGACCGACCCGGGAAGTAAAAGACATGGGAGCGAGGTTCATGTCCGGGCTCGCCTCGATCATTGATGTCGATGATGAAGCGGAAGTGAAGAAGATTGCCGAGTCGATCATTGATCCGATCGGCCTGTTCTACATGTACACTTTGCCCAGTTCACTAATCAACCGAAAGCAGGGGGAGTAAAATGTACAAAGAAATCACAATCGACCCGATTACGCGTTTGGAAGGGCATGGCAAGATAGATATCTTCCTTGACGAAAAAGGGGATGTAGCACATGCTTGCCTACAAGTCCCCGAACTAAGAGGATATGAACGTTTTGCAGTCGGCCGTCTCGCCGAAGAAATGCCGCGTATCACTGAAACAATTTGCGGAGTGTGCCCGACAGCGCATCACACCTGTTCGGGTAAGACACTCGATGACCTCTACGGCGTACAACCTCCTCCTGCTGCGCAAAGGATACGTGAATTCGTATATAACGCATTCATGTTTGAGGACCACAATCTGCATTTCTACTTTCTTGGCGGTCCTGATTTCATCGTTGGACCTTCAGCGCCCAAGGCCGAGCGTAACATCGTAGGCGTTATCGGCAAGGTCGGTCTGGAAATAGGCAAGAAAGTAATCGACATACGAAAACGGACAAGGAACATCATCCAGACCATGGGCGGCAGGGTCGTGCATCCCGTGCACTGCCTGCCGGGCGGCGTTTCCAGACCCCTGACCAAGGACCTGGTGCCGGATTTCAAGAAAACCGCTGAGGATGCGGTCGAGTTTGCCAAATTCTCTCTCCAAGCATTTGACGATATCGTCCTCAAGAATAAAGCATACGTCGACCTCGTACTGAACGACATCTATACGCACCAAACTTACTACATGGGGTTGGTCGACGACAATAACAAGGTTAATTTCTACGACGGTTGGATCCGCGTGGTCGATCCCGAAGGCAAGGAATTCGCCAAATTCAAGGCCCAGGAATACCTGGATCACATAGCCGAGGGCATCGAGACCTGGACGTATATCAAGTTCCCGTATCTGAAGAACGTCGGCTGGAAGGGTTTTTCGGACGGTAAGGAAAGCGGTGTTTACCGGGTAGCGCCTCTGGCCAGACTGAATGCATCCGACGGCATGGCGACACCTCTGGCGCAGGAACATTACGAGAAATTCTACGATACTCTGGGTGGCAAACCCGTACACAAAACCCTGGCAACACACTGGGCAAGACTTATTGAGGCATTGCAGTCCGCCGAAAGAATGGTTGAACTGATCAATGACGCGCAAATACTCGATCCTAACATTCGAAACATGGATTTCCAGACGCCCAAGAAAGGCATCGGTGTGATCGAGGCACCCAGGGGAACGCTCTTCCATCACTATGAAACGGATGAACATGGCCGCCTGACCAAAGCCAATCTTATCGTGGCAACGGTCAATAACTCGGCGGCGATCAACATGTCAGTAGCCAAGGCAGCCAAAGGCCTCATAAAAGGCAACAAGGTTGACGATGGATTATTGAACATGGTGGAAATGGCCTTTCGTGCCTATGATCCCTGTCTGGCATGCGCAACCCATACGGTTAACGGCCGGACGCCGCTCGAAGTCAGCATCTACGATCATGGCCAGAAGTTGTTGAGGTCAATAAAAACGTATTAGAATAGTCTATTAGCCCTGAGATTGACCGGGCGTGCATATCATCTTTGTTGAGAGGCGTCTGGGCTGTGGTCTGGCGCCCTGGCGTGCTTCACGGAACTTTTTTCACTAATGAAGAGAATACTGATCTATGGCATTGGCAATCCTTACCGATGCGACGATAGCGCGGGTATCAAAGTCGCTGAGCTACTGGCCCGAAAACTGAAACACAGCACTGTTGATGTCAAGTGGGGAAGTATTGACGGTCTGGCTATTCTCGATGAAATCGTTGACTATGATCGAGTGTTCTTCATCGATTCGGTCAAGACCGAAAACGGAAGACCGGGCGACATCCATAAAATCGATAGCGCATCATTCACAAACGTTCATTCATTTTCTTCGCATGGCATAAATTTTACGACCGCACTGGAACTCGGGAGGAAATTCAATCTGGCAATTCCCGAAAAGACAGAGATCTACGGAATCGAAATAGAGGATAATGATTCATTCAGCGAAGAATGCACACAGAAAGTCAAAGAAAGCATACCGAGAGTAGTGGACGCGATAATACAAGAGATCGGGGCAATTCAGGGCACTTGAGGCAATTCTCCCGCACTCTCTGACGAAAGTGCTGGACGCTGAATTTTACAGCCAGACCGAAGATCTGGGCAAAATTCGTGGAGGCAGATGATGGCAGTTGAGGTACTTTCCCGCATTTTTGGAAAAAAGTACGGTAGTTAGGTAGGCGTCATGATACGAGCGATGATCGAGACCTCATTGATCGACTGGGACGGCAAGCTGACAACCGTCCTCTTCTTTGACAAGTGCAATTTCATGTGTCCCTTCTGCCAGAACTGGGATCTGATGCTGAACAGCGAGAAATTCCCGCTTATCGAATGGCGCGATATCGAAAGAAAACTGCTTGCCAGGAAGAAATGGATCGATGGTGTAGTACTCACCGGCGGCGAACCGTTCGTGTATGGCGAAGAAGTCCTATCCGTCAGCCGGGGCGTGAAAGCGATGGGATTCCTCCTGAAGATCGATACCAATGGTTCGTACCCTGATGCTCTGCAGGAACTGATCAGCAAAGACCTGGTTGATTACGTGGCAATGGATATCAAGGCACCTCTGGATGAACGGTACAATGAAGCGGCCGGCAGGAATATTGATATAAAGAAGATAGAGCGGTCGGTGCGGCTGCTAATGGAAGGCCGGGTCAATTACGAATTCCGCACGACCTGCGTCCCCGGTATGATCAATGAAGGGACGCTTGGCGAAATAGGCGAACGGATACGCGGCGCACGAACGTGGGTGCTGCAGCAATACGTTCCTGAAAATGCATACGATGAAAAATACCGGCAGTTGACCGCAGTCACCGCGGGCGAGGCAAGGACATTCGTCGATATCGCCCGGCGCTACGCCGTTAACGCAAAGTGGCGCGGCCGGAGCGGTAACTAAGAACCGGCCGGTCGTTGACTTGAAGGTTTCTATGTATATAATAATAGGTAGACATGAAGAATGAATCGAAGATCAAATTGAATAATATGCTCGTGACCAACATGCTGAAGATCGCATTTAACACATCACATACACTTCTTTTCGACCACGTCGTGTTCCCGGTAATAGAAAAGGGCATCAAGAGCGCGCTCAACCGCGTGCCAGGTCCGGTCACGTGGCCCGGCGTGATGGAAGACAAATACTACATGTTTCGTTCAATGGCATATTCCAGCATGAAGATCGGCGCATCCTCGAAGTTTGCGAGCACGGTCATCAGCAAAGCGATGCTCAGCGATCTGCGCATGAAAAAAGAAATAGAATTCCGGGGCAAATTCGGCTTTGATCCGCCCGGCTTCATGGTCATCTCGCCGGCAAAGCGATGCAACCTGCGCTGCCGCGGGTGTTATGCGAACTCCGCGTCGGAGAAGGACCAGCTCGACTACGGAACGTTCACCAGGATCATCGAGGAAATGCGTGAGCTCTGGGGCGCGCGGTTCGTCACTGTCTCGGGCGGCGAGCCATTGATGTACAAGTGGCACGGCAAAGGCGTGCTGGATATCTACCGCGAACACCCGGACTCTCTGTTCCTGATGTACACGAACGGCACGCTGATAAGCGACCGGGTCGCCGGCGAGTTATACGACCTGGGCAATATCACCCCGGCGATATCCGTGGAAGGAATGCAGGAAGTCACTGAACAGCGCCGCGGTAAAGGTGTTTTCGAGAAGATCACGCGCGCCATGCAGATACTGAAGAAGCACCGCGTGCTGTACGGCATATCGGTCACGGCAACCCGGCACAATGCCGAGGAGATCGTCTCGGATAAATTCATTGATTACTACTTTAACGAACTGGGCGCGGCTTATGCATGGGTCTTTCATTACATGCCGATCGGCCGCGATGTGGACCCGGACCTGATCCCGACCCCGGACCAGCGCGTCATGCTGTGGGAAAAATCCTGGGAAATAGTTAAGAAACGCAAGATCATGTTCGTCGATTTCTGGAACCACGGGCCGGTCACTGACGGCTGCATATCGGCCGGCAGGCCAGGTGGGTATTTCTATATTGACTGGCAGGCAAAAGTCTATCCCTGCGTGTTCTTCCCCTACGCGGCGGCGAACATGGACGAGATATACGCCAGGGGCGGCAACCTCAATGACCTCGTCGACCTGCCTCTCTACTCGCATATCCGGGACTGGCAGTTTAAGTACTGGAAAGAAGGCGATCTGCTCCGGCCCTGTCCGATCCGCGACCATTACCGGATGGCAAAGAAATTCGTGCTCGACACAAAAGCCACACCCTCCGACGAGGTGACCGCGGCGATCATCAAAGACGCCGAGTATGAAAGAAAAATGGATGACTATGACCGGGAATTAGCCAAGAGGACGACGCCCATCTGGAAGGATATCTATCTGAATGGCAATCGACGCCGATAAACAGCTGGAGATCATCAAGGCCGGCATCGCCGAACTGATCTCCGAAAAAGAACTCCTGCACAAACTGAAGGCGAAACGCCGGTTGCGTGTCAAACTCGGGATCGACCCGTCTGGTCCGGAAATACACATCGGTTTCAGCGTTGTCCTGCGCAAACTGAGGCAATTCCAGGACCTCGGCCACACCGCGGTCATGGTCGTGGGCGACTTCACCGGTATGATCGGCGACCCGAGCGGTGTATCCAAGACGCGGCCCAAACTGACCAAGCAGCAGGTCCAGAAGAACATGGTGAAATACAAGGAGCAGATATTCCGGATCCTCGACCCGCAACGGACCGAGTTCGTCCTCAACAGCAAATGGCTCGGCGCCCTGTCAATGTATGACCTGGTGGAACTGGCATCGAAGTACACGGTCGCACGCATCCTGGAGCGGGACGATTTTTCGCAGCGGCTCAAGGACGGCCTGCCCGTTTACATGCACGAGATCCTCTACCCGCTCTGTCAGGGCTATGATTCGGTGGCGATAAAGTCCGATGTCGAGCTCGGCGGCACCGACCAGAAATTCAATTTGCTCGTGGGTCGCGAACTGATGCGCGAATCCAGCATGGAGCCGCAGGTGGTCTTGATGATGCCGATCCTAGAGGGTCTGGACGGCATCCGGAAAATGAGCAAGAGTTTCAACAATTACATCGGGATAACCGAAACGCCGAAGCAGATGCTCGGCAAGATCATGTCTCTGCCTGACGAACTGATCGTAAAATATTTCCGGCTGGCGACCGACGCCTTTCCTCATCGCGTCGAGGAATACCACATGGCCCTTGAGGACGGTTCGATGAACCCGCGCGACGCCAAGCTCGACCTGGCAAAGACGCTCGTGCGCATGTACCACTCGGCACAAGCCGCTCAGAAAACCGCCGAGGATTTTCAGCGCGTGTTCACCCAGCGCGAACTGCCCGAGAAGATCGATGAGCACAAAGTGGCGAAAGCAAGTATGAGCATCGTTGACCTGCTGGTCGAGTGTAAACTGATGAGTTCAAGGGGCGAAGCCAAGCGCAAGATCCGCGAAGGCGCGATCGATGTCGACGGCGTGCGCATCGATGATATCAACTACGTTGTCGACCTGAAACAGCCGGTCGTGCTGCGCGCCGGCAAACACAAATTCCTCAGAGTAGCCAGGAAGTAAGACCTCTCCCCTAACGTACAACAACAAGCGACCGTCTTTCTCTCGCCGCCGGTGTCTCCAGAACGAGGAAATACGCGCCCTGGGGCAGTCCCCGCGTGTTAATATGGTGCTCGTGAACACCCGCCGGCCTGACGCCGTCATAGACCGTCTCCACTACCTGACCCAGGGAGTTGTACATTCTCAGGGTGACATGCCCGGTGCGGGGAAGTGCATATCGGACAGTACCGTAACCCATAACCGGATTTGGCGTAATGCTCAATCCGCAATTCGAAATTCGCAATTCGAAATCCTCTTCCACTCCCGTGTACAGGTACCAGTACATGTTGTAGTAATCCTCGGCCCACTTATCGATCAGCGCCAGCGCCGTGTCCGGCCGCAGATATATGCCGTGCCAGTCGGCGAACATCACGGCAAAGACGAGCGTGACAACAGAATCGGGTTCCAGATCGAACGGTCCGCTCGCAAGCAGAAACCGCTGGTCTTCCGGATCGGGTATCAACGTATCGTAAGGTTCGTATTGACCCGTCACAAAATTATACCCGGCCATGACTGAATACCGCTCTGCATCAATCAGCGGATCAGAGCTGAGCGTGAACTTCTTGAACGCGGACATGCCCACCTGCGGCCACTGCGAGGGGTCGCGCCAGTCCGGAACACCGTCATTATCCACGTCCCACATGTACAGAGGCAGGTTATTCACATAGTATGCGCTGTCCCGCTCATACTCATCCGGGATCCCGTCGCCATCCTTATCCATGCCCGCAACAAGGTCGAACGGAGTCTGGAGCAGATCGAAGCCGATAACACCCGGAAACCAGGGTGGTGCGCCTGGTTCCTCTGTCTCCTGCCACTGGTAGGCAACATCATCCACGACGATCGTATCGCCGTCAATGACATACTCACGACATACAATGCCCGTGCATCGGTCATTCGCATATGCTCCGGCTTCATTGCCGATGTCGCAATCGGCCGCGACGCCGATAATACAGTCGTTGAGCCTGTGCCCCGA
Source organism: Caldifarciminota bacterium (assembly GCA_014859085.1). GTDB lineage: Bacteria > Hydrothermota > Tepidihabitantia > SM23-42 > SM23-42 > SM23-42. The sequence goes on along the minus strand of JACUUY010000002.1, from coordinate 5,999 downwards.
GACATTCTTCACCTCGTACGTGAAGAAAATTATGTCTTCTATATCGGGAGCGTCCCATGCGTACACGGTCTGATAGACCTCGATGCCGATCGGCCGCGTGTCGCCGATAACGTGATAGTCAGGATTGGAGTCGTTAAAACAACACCATGAATCTTCGTGGGAGACCGTGACTTGAGGGGCCATGGGAAATGTATCTCCCGGTGGGGGCCAGTTTTCCGGATGGATGTATATGATCGCGCAGGGATGGTCGGGCGGCCAACTCCAAAGCCCGGGAGCGAACTCATGCTCGCCGCCGTGCGGTCCGTAGCCGATCGTCACCAGTGTATCGCCGGTCAGAGAATCGATCGTGCCGAACCATAAACCTGCACCATAAATGTAGGTATGGTTCGATCCGGCAGGCCACCAGCAGCCGCTGCCCCCGACTTCACTCTGTCCGAATTTGCCGTAGTTGGAAATGCACATCTCGACCCGATTGGTATCATGCCTTACTATCTGCCAGGCCCTGGACGGTTGAGAAGACTCTGCCGACCCGGTCGCCAGGGAAATGGTAATACACGCAACAACCGCGTATTTCTCCATATGCCCTCCAGCCAATCTCTCTAGACTATACTGAATATTCTCACCAGAATCTGCGATGTGTCAAGTACCGTCTATCTCGATCAGTTGACAATCACGAACTTACCGACCTGCTCGCCGACGTCGGACTGGACGTGGAATATGTAGACGCCGCTTGCGACGAGCTGGTCAAAATCGTTCAGGACATTCCACCACTCGTCACCGCCCAGATCATTGGGCACACCGCCCGCCGATGTCTCCCGGTGCTTGAGCGTCCGCACCAGTTCACCGTTCAGATTGAATATCCTGATCGTGCATTCATTGGGCAGGTTGATGAACCTCACCCGGCGCTGAACAGACCGGGTTTGCCATTCGTTGGCAATGATGTAGGGATTGGGCACGACCTTGACGTTGAGTGTCGCCGCCGTTTCGGTCAAAACGGCCGGCGTTGCCGTGATCCTGACCGAACCGTAGACCGAAGCCGGGAGGTATGCTGAATTGGCTCGGATGATCCAGGTCTCACCTTCGACCGGCCGGATCGTGTCAAGGACATACTGGTTGTTCCGCAAGCCCACAACACCACCGTCGATATAGAGATAACGCGTCCGCTCCGTGGTCAAACCGAGCGCCTGGAGCGTATCGCGCGATTGCTTTGTCCATACCTGGCCCAGACTGCCATGCCAGGTAAAGCACCAACCCGCGCCGAGGTGGCGCGTTGCTGAATTGTTCTGAAATGTAGCATAGGGTATCGCCATCCCGGTCGCAAGGTCCCTGACCTCGACCGTGTTCACGGGCCCGCCCGGATCCTTGCGGCGCCAGACGACTTCATAGTCATTGCCCCGCCACGCCCATATGCCCCGGTCATAGAGCGTGTCCGCGCTGTCCGCGGCCTGGGGCAAGGGCGCGACAATATCGGCAACGAGGAAACCCGCCGGATAGCTGCCGGTAACGATCTCAACCGTGTCGAAAACCGCGAACCCGGCCGGCAGCTCGGGCGTGCCGATATCCGGACGGATGAGCAGCCCGTTGCGCGGCGGCGCGATCTCGTGCGGTATATAACCGGCCCCGATCTTCACCGCATAACGGATCGTGTCGAGGATCGCGTGGCCATCCTTCAGGAGCGCGGTGTATTGCGCGCCGTCATAAGGCACGGGATTGCCGAGCGTATCAACACTGAACAGGGTCGCCGTGTCCTGGGCCAGATACTCGATGTAGAGCGGATAAGCCGGATCGATCGCCATGGGAAAGGCAACGGCTGCGCTCACCAGTTCTGCGATGTTCTGGTTTCCAGACAGCCACTCGATGACCGGTTCACCCGGCGCCAGGTAATTCGCCGGGTCGCGGCGGGGCACGGCGCTTAACGCGGTCTTGCCGCTCTCGAACCAGACCGGCGTCGGGAAGACACTGTCACCCACCACCGTCTTCACCATGTTGTAATCGAAACTCGTCACCGCGTAATAGTACAGGAAACCATTACGCACATCGTTGTCGGTGAAGACATGCGCGACCCCGGCATCGGTCGCCCGCAACGGCTCCGGCTGAAAGTCCAGATCCTCAAAGACAATGCCGTTGGCCAGATCATACGAAGCCAGCAACTCCCAGCTGCCAGCCCGCCCGGTCAAACTCTTCCAGACCCGATACCCCTCAAAATCATACTGAAGATAATAAGGATCGTACAAGGGGGAGGTGGGGTCAACGCCGACAAGATCGAACCACGAATCCCCGACCTGCTCGGGCACGTTATCCCAAACCAGTGTCACTTTCGCATCGCCGGGAACGAGCGTCAATCCTGGCGCTGGCGGCGGACCCGGCACGAACCAGTTCCGGTCAAATACATATTGCGCCCAGTGATCGACGCGTGCTACTGCCGTGTCGGGTGCCATGTATATGCCCTCCCAGTTTGCAAAGACAAGGGCAAGCGCAACCGTGACGGTTGAATCAGCCAAGAGTTCAAACGGACCGCTGCACTGCACGTAGCGTATGTCACCAGGATCCTGGATCGGCACCGTCGGGAAGGGTTCATATACCATCGTCCGGAAATTGTAGCCGGCCAAGCTTAGATAGCGTTCAAAGTCAAGATTCGGCTCGAGCTCCAGCGTGAACACCTGCAGAGCGGTCATCCCCAATTGTGGGATCTGAGAAGGATCGCGCCAATCCGGCACGCCGTCGCGGTCAACATCCCACTTATCAACCGGCAGATTGTTGACGTAGTAAGCACTATCCCTTTCGTATTGATCGAGGATACCGTCGCCGTCCTTGTCCATTCCCGCTACCAGGTCGAACGGAGTCTGAATGAGATCGTAGCCGATGACCCCGGCAACCCACGGCGGCGTGCCCGGTTCCTCGCCCTCCTGCCATTGATAAACGAGATCGTCGATCCACAGCGAATCTCCGTCGATCACGTAGTATTGCCCGCGAATGTAGCCGAAGCAATCATTGGCCAGGGCGCCGGCCTCGTTACCGATGTCATTATCCGCGCATATCCCGAAGTAGAAATCTCGCATGTTCTGCCCGCTCTTGTTTCTTATTGTGTAGACGAGATAGGCGACATCACACAGCAGTGTCAAATTCCAGACATACACCGATTGATAAACCTCGATGCCGAGCGGTCTGGTATCTCCAGGAATATGATAAACAGGATCGCAATCATTGTAGCAACACCAGGAATCCTGGTGCGACACGGGTTCTTGCGGCGCCATGGGGAAAATCGCCGAGGGCGGCGGCCACGGTTGCGGATGCACGTAGATTATCGCATCCGGGTGAGTGACCGGCATGCCGCAGAGCCCGGGCGCGAACTCGCTCTCGCCGCCGTGCGGGCCGTAGCCGATCGTGACCAGGGTATCGCCAATGACAGTATCCCGTGCGCCGACCCATGGCCCCGCGCCAAAGATGTAGTTATGGCCCGATCCGATCGGCCACCAGCATCCGGCTCCGGTCTCACTCCGGCCGAATGTACCATAATTGCTCACGCACAGTTCGACGTTGTTGATGTTATGGCAGAAGATCTGATAGTCCCGTCCACCTGGTGCGTCCAGAGTCGTTCGACCAAAGAGGCTCGCTATTGCAGTGAACAACAACATTGCCTTCGGCATACACCCTCCGCTGTACTGGTTATCAGATACGGAGCATGGAGCAACAAAGACCGCCAGGCAATACGATAACCCTCATCGGGCCACTCAAGAACGTTTTTTTCGTATCATTCAAACCCCTGGCGGTCTTCTTTCAACACCATATTCTTATCCCGCCCCATGCTCTATTTTAATGTTGAGTTGTGAAAAATTCGTGAAATTCCCGGGCTAATTGCCGGTCGCGGACCTCATGAGTGACTCGTACAATTCGGCGGTCTCTTTGCCGGGTTCGACATCCAGCTCTCTTCTCAGATTTTTCCTGAGTCTCTGATAAACCTGTTCCACGTCGCGGTACTCACCGAGCCGCGCCAGCGCGCGCATCAACAAGCGATGGTATGTTTCATCAAGGGGGTTGATAGTTGTCAACGTCTCGCAGACCTTCACCGCCTCACTGTATTCTTTCCGGCGGCAGTACAGCTCGGCCATCATGACCAGACATTCCTCACACTTGCCGCGATAATAACGGCGCAGCTCTTCTGTCCAGTCATCGTACCAACCAGCCGCGAAATCCTTGCGGCCGATCGCAATCGCCTTCTGGAGCAACTCGACCCGCTCAGTGTCGTCCTTCGAATCCCGCACGTTCTTATACAACGTGTCGAACACACTCGTGTCGAGATCGATCGAAATAGCCGGAGCGATCTCGTACAGACCGCGGACCGCGGACACCAGTTCTTCATTGTTTCCCAGCACCGACCCGGTGACCTCTCTGATATACTGCATGGCTTTGCGCAAGCTGGCACTGCCTTTTGTTGCCGACGCGCCAGGCCAGAGCACATCGACCAGGCGGTCGCTGCTCACCTTTTCGTCATAGTGCTGGAGAAGGTAGAAAAAGAGTTTTTTCGTCTTTATTGTCGGCCAGGTGTCATCTTCGATCGGCCGGCCGTCGATACTTACCCGGGGCACGCCGAAGAGATACGCATCAATCCAATGCATGCCGGTTTTTGACTGCTTGATCATTGACCTAACGTAGTCTTGCTCGATGTCATGCTCGCGGATAGCCTGGACCGTCCAGGGTTGGCGTTTCAGTTCCCTGGCAAGAAGATGATCATAACCCTTTTCGCGGCTGAGGCTGACCGCCTCGCGCAGTACCTCGCAGCACCTCTTTGCATCTCCGGTCAGGTTGAACAACTTGCTCGATTCCATATTGATGAGGAATTGGTGGAAAACATCACCAAACCTTACGGCAAGGGACCCGGCGTGTACCAGTATTTGCTCGGCATGCTCGAATCTACCCTGACTGAGTTTCAATTTCGCCTCGGCGAGGTGAGCCGGTATCGATTCGGCATCGTCGCGTGCTTTCTTGAGAAGCCAGATCCGGGACACCGCCCCGTCGGCTTCGGCATGATTCTGCATCTCTGTTTCGATCTTGCACAATTCAGTCAGGGCCACGATGATCAAACGTTCGACGCCGAGTTCTTCTGCAGCCTTTAGCGCGTGGCCGACATGCTGTTTCGCTTTTTCCAGATCTCCGCGGTCAAGATAGAGAAGACCGTAACCGGTCCACAGCACAACGAGCGACCATAGATCATTGTAAGGACTGCACGTCTTCACGCCCGAGTCGAGTATCGCGCTCGCCTCCTGCTCACGCCCGACGAGAAGACTCAGTTTTGCCGCATTGTAAAAACCGGCGCCGCAGCCGGGCGTGAAATGCTGTGCCAGCACACTGGTTATCCTCGAAATCTTTGCGTGGGCCGCGTTCAGATTGCCCATTTTCCACTCGCTCATTGCCCAGTTGTTGAGGATGCTCGCCTCGATACCGCCATATCCCTTGCGCTGCGCGATATTGAATGCCTCTTCGAAGTAACGAACGGCACGTACGAGATCTCTCCCGCCGCGCGCCGTGTGCAGGGAGCCGAGCGAGTTGAGTATCGAAGCCCGCGTCAGGTTCGAACCGCGGGGACACATGCGCAAAGCATCCCGGTAGTAACGCATGGCCGAGGCGAATTTACCCTCGGTCGTGCTGATCCCGCCCAGCGCGTACAGCACTTCGGCCTGGCCGCAGCGTGCGCCACGTTTCTCCTTCAGGATCCGGAGGGCCTTAAGCAGGTTCTGCCGCGAATCTTTGAGCCGCCCCAGGATGTTCAGCGCCCGGGCATACGTGATCAGCAGGTCCTGGTTGCGCTCGCGCACGGCTGCCGGGATCTGCTCGATGTAACCGCAGAGCACGCCGCATCGGCCCTGGCTGGTGTATTCCGCACCGACCTCGTTGATTATTGCGATCATCTTTTTGTGCGCATTCGCCTGAAGGTAGTAGTTAATGGCTTCGTCATATTTACCGGCCTTTGCCAAATAGTCAGCGGCACGCACGCAGATCGC
>JACUUY010000064.1 GCA_014859085.1 Caldifarciminota bacterium | reverse complement strand
TCTGTAGGTTGCCCCTTGGGGACTCCTATTATTTCACCTTAATCTGTAGGTTGCCGGTCTGGTCTTTTTGAATATCTTCGGGTAACGATTGATGATAATGTAGACCGACCGCTCTGGTTCCTTACGGTGGAATCTGTAGCCGCGTTTTTTCAGGCGCTGGGTGATCTCCCGGTAATGCAGCGGCTTCCTGCTCTTCTTCAAAATGTCAATCGTCAACTCCCTTATAGAGGGTTTCTTCTTCTTAACCGTCTTCATCTTGCCCTGTTTCTTCATCTTCTTCATCCTTCCTCCTTTTCCCTAAAGTCTTCCTAATTACACGACAATGTTCAGCAATTTGTCAGGAACGTAGATCATTTTCTTAATGATCTTTCCCGCAACGTGCCGGTTCACGCGCTCATCATCGAGCGCCATCTTCTTGACTTCACCCTCCGGCATGGTCCCGACGACCTCAAGATGCGATCGCACCCGGCCATTCACCTGGATCACGATCGTTCTCGATCTGCTTTCAGTGTACCGCTCGTCATGCTCGAGCCAGGCCTGCTCGAGCAGGCTTCCTTGGCCGCCTCCCAGCGACCAGAGTTCATCGGCAAGATGCGGCGCAAACGGCGAGAGCAGATCGATCACCGCACGGAGTCCATAGTGGAAGACATCGTCGCGGCGCTCCGTAACATACAGCGCGTTCAAGAGCTCCCACAGCGCGGCGATCGCCGTATTGTACTTGAAGGATTCGAGATCATGTGTGACCTTGGCGACGGTCTGGTTGATCTTTATATAGAGCGCCTCGTTGTCCCCCGTGATGCGGGACGGCACTCCGGCGCCCGCCTTATCATGGTTCTCCGTAACCAGACGGTACAAACGCTGCATGAAACGTTCAGCACCGGTCACGCCCTCATCGCTCCATTCCATTTCCCGCTCTGGCGGCGCCGCAAAGAGTATGGTCAAACGCGCCACGTCAGCACCATGCTCCTGGACGAACTGCCCCGCCGGTACGGTATTGCCCTTCGATTTGGACATCACTTCCCCGTCTTTCAAAACCATGCCAAGATCGAACACATGTAGCGCCGGTTCATCGACCGGTATGTAGCCCGCTTCGAACAGAACCTTGGTGAAAAAACGGAAGTAGATCAGGTGCCCTGTGGCATGTTCGCTCCCGCCGCCGATATACTGGTCAATGGGCAACCAGCGATCAGCGTTCTCCCTCGTGCAGAATTCCTTGTCGTTATGCGCGTCAAGATATCGCAGGAAGTACCAGGAGGAACATACGAATGTATCCATCGTATCCGGATCGCGCATGGCCATTCCGCCGCACTTCGGGCAGGTCGTATTGATGAAGTCCCTGACCGCCGCAAGCGGCGAACGTCCCTTCGGTATGAAATCTGTGGTTTCGTTCGGCAATTCAACGGGCAGATCCTGCTCCGGCACCGGGACCATGCCGCATATATCGCAATAGACAATGGGGATTGGCGCGCCCCAGTAGCGCTGGCGCGATATGAGCCAATCCTTCAAGCGATAGTGCACGCTGGGCCCGCCCAGTTCTCTCTCGGCCAACATCCGGGAGACGGCCGCAATCCCCGCCGCGGTATCTAACGCGGTGAATTCGTCCGAGGCAACCATGATACCTGGTTCCTCATACGCCTCGGTCAGCGATTCCGCTGACAATGCCGCACCCGGCGGGTTGATCACCACCCTCACCGGCAGGTTGTATCTCCTGGCGAATTGAAAGTCGCGCGCGTCATGAGCCGGAACGCCCATTACCACGCCACTGCCGTATTCCGGAAGTACATAATCGGCGACGAAAATGGGAACCCGCTCGCCATTGAGCGGATTGACCGCATGGCAGCCAGTGGCTACGCCATCCTTATCTTTCTCGATGCGCTCCCGTTCCGTTCTCTTCGTGGCCGCCTGTACGTATTGCCGCACATCCGGCTCGAACCGGGTTCCTTTGACGAGTTCCTCGACCGCCGGGTGTTCGGGAGCGACCGACATGAAAGTCACGCCATACACCGTATCGGGTCTCGTCGTGAAGACCTTGAATTCGATATCGCGCCCCGCGACCTTGAAAACGATGTCGCACCCTTCGCTCCGGCCGATCCAGTTCCGCTGCATCGCTTTCACGTTCTCCGGCCAGCCATCCAGACGGTCAAGACCCTCGAGCAATCTCTCGGCGTATTCGGTGATCCTGAAGAACCACTGGTTGAGCTTTCGCTTCTCGATCACTGCATGGCAGTTGGACCGGTAGCAGGAACCATCAATGACCTGCTCGTTTGCCAGCACGGTCTGACAACCGGGGCACCAGTTGACGTAGGCCTCTCTCTTGTACGCCAGGCCCATCTTGTAGAACAGCAGGAACATCCATTGTGTCCATTTGTAGTATTCGGGCAGGCACGTGATTATCTCGCGATCCCAATCATAGCCTATCCCCAGTGACTTCAGGGATTCGTCCGATATGCGGATGTTCTCAAGGGTCCATTTCTCCGGATGTGTGCCGATCTTTATTGCCTGGTTCTCGGCCGGCAACCCAAAGGCGTCCCAGCCGAACGGATGGAGAACATCGTAACCACGTCTCATCTTGTAACGCGCATAAACGTCTCCGATCACGTAGTTCTTGCAGTGTCCCATGTGGATATCACCTGAAGGATACGCGAACATGACCAGGTTGTAGAATTTCTTCTTCGGGTGCCGGGCCGCTTTGAAGAGACCGCGCTCCCGCCAGTAATCCTGCCACTTCCTTTCTGTTGCGCGATGGTCGTATTGCATGTTGACTTTACCGAACGAACCGATCTACAATGACCCGGATGCTCCCAGTATTTCAGCGCCGCACTTCTCGCAATACCATGAATCCGCAGAATTCACGTGGCCGCACTTGGAACAGGCAACGCCCTTGTCCTCTTCGGGCCCGGGTTCCTCATGGCTGCCCATGGCGGGCTCGTGCTTCAAGGCATCGTCATCGGAGAGCAACTCATCCAGCGCCACCTCTTCCTCGGGTAACTTCTCTTCGAGGAGGTGCTCGTCGATCATCAGTTCTGATTCTTCCTCCGGCGGCTGGCTCGGCGGCGCAGCGGCAGACGGCATCTCCCCTTTCATGAATCCGCTGTAGTATTCGATGTCCCTGAGTATCTTCTGCAATTCTCCATCGAGCTGCTTCATACGCGCGTCGCCTTCCCGTTTCACCTTATCGCACGAAGCTTTGTCATAATCGCCGATCGAATACCGCAGTTCGACTTCCTCGATCTTGAACTTCGTTTCCTTCTTGCTCTTAATGATCTTCTGCTCCTGAGCCCTCAGACGCTGTATCTCGTCACTGAGCAGATCGACATGACCGCTCAGCTTTTCATCGACCCCCCTGAGTTTCTCGGTATACTCGTTCTTCACCTTCTCGTAAACCTCAGCGCTCACCGACGATTTCTTCTCCTCTATCCGGTCCAGCTTGCTGGTAAGATCGTCACGCTGCGCCTGAAGTCCTTTCAGAACCGACATCTTATCTTCCATGTGATACTCCATTCTTGACAACCCCCGCGTTTTGCATGATATACATTTCCATTGAAAGACGCGTACAAACAGAACTCATCTTCACTTTCCTGTCTATTGAGCTCAGCTGCGCAAAAAGGTCTACGAGCGCCTTTCGATCGGATCTCACAGCGTGTCCCGACCAGCGCGCACGGTTCAGCATTCCTCGCGTCAAAACATGAACGAATGCTGTATCCTCGATAAAGGGATACAGTTCTTCGAAAATCCGGAGTGTATCCGAACGCCCGTCGATGAAAGAATCAGCCATCTGATATGCTTCGCAATGACAGAGACCTTTTGCCAGATCCCGGATCCCATTCGGGTCAAGGCTGCTCACTTCATGGAGGTAGTTCGCGATCTTTGCAAACTCGTTTCTCAACCCCGTGACATCATCCTTGAACTCCTCTTCAAGATAACGGACCAATGGTCCATTGAGCGGGAGTTTGTTGTCGCTGACCTTTTTCCGTATCCAGCTTCTCACCGTGTCGTCATCGGCACGGAGCGTGACCAGCGGGGCCTGCGGAAATGCTTTCTGCAACCTGCTTATCGCCTCCTTGTACTTCCTATCAGCCTTGTCCTTTTCGAGGCGGTAGGTCATGACCAGGCAATTGCCGGAACGGTGAGCGTTCACCGTCTCTGCGAAATCCTCAAGATCGCTCGGGGTCACCCTTTCAAGGTCTTTGACGACCAGCAGCCTTCTTGCCGACTGGAAGGCCACGAGATGCAGTTTTGCGATGACCTCTTCATATACGGCATCGGGCAGCGAAAAGTAGTCGACGTCAAACGGTTCCCGGACCTCGAGTTTGTCTTTTATTGTATTCAGGGCGCGATCGATCAGTATCGGCTCCTTGCCGATGAGCACGTATTGGCCATGGATCTTGCCGCGCTTCAACGATTCCCGCAATTGTCTCTCCATCACAGCGTTATTCTACACATATTCGATATTCTGTCAAGGGCGTAGGCGAATAAGTGTAATACACAGTGACTACAGATGAGGAATGACCGCCCTTTGCCGATACTACTTCCACCGCCCGGCAATCTCGGCGCCGCAGAATCCGCAACAGCCATCGCGGATATCGTATGAGCGCACATGATATCCGATACGTCCGATTATTGTCTTACCGCACCTGACGCAGCGTGTGTCCTCCTCGGCGCTCCCCGGCACATTACCGATGTAGACATGCTGCAGCCCGCGCGCACGCGCGATCTCGGCCGCCTTGTTCAGGGTCCTGACCGGGGTCGGCGGCAGGTTCTGCATCTTGTACTGCGGGTAGAACCGCGAGAAGTGAAGCGGTGTCTCTGCGCCCAATTCGTTCTTGACCCAGTGACAGAGATCATCGATCATACTGTCCGTATCGTTCTTGCCCGGGATCACGAGATTGGTGATCTCGAGCCACACGTTACTTTTCTTCAATGTCACCAGCGACTCAAGCACCGGCCGCAACGTGCCGCCCGTGATCTCACGGTAGAAGGCGTCGCTGAAAGCCTTGAGATCAACGTTTGCGCCGTCCAGATACTCAGCAAGTTCGGCCAGCGCATCCTGACCTATGTAGCCGTTGGAATGATAGATATTCATCACCCGATTACGACGCGCGATCTTGGCCGTTTCGAGCATATATTCAAAGAAAACAGTGGGTTCGGTATACGTGTAGGCAATGGTCGGCGCGTCGTACTTAACCGCCAGATCGACGATATCCTGGGGCGCCAGCCGGTAATTCACTGTTTCATCGGGCCGCGCCTGTGAAATGTCGTGATTCTGACAGTTCTTGCACGTGAAATTACAGCCGGCGGTGGCGATGGAAAGTGCCGTGGTCCCCGGGTAGAAATGGAACAACGGCTTCTTCTCGATCGGATCGATGTGGACCGCGCAGGGATTTGCAAAGGCAAGCGTGTGGTAGACACCACCCCGGTTCTCCCGCACGCGACAGAAGCCACGGCCTCCTTCACTGACGGTACACAAACGCGGGCAGAGCGTACACCGAACGCGACGGCCCGATAATTTCTCATAGTACAGCGCTTCGCGCGGTTCAATGTGGCCAAGCTTTGCTTCTTGAGCGTCCGCGAATCTCGTCAACTTCGATATGACGAATCCGCCCAGGGCAATGCGGGCACAGTTTTTCAGGAACGCGCGGCGCGTGAGCGATTTTTCGAAGAAGAGTATCACTGTCTTTTTATTATACGCGGTTTCGACAGGGCGTCAACCCGCTCAGCCAGCAGAAGAAAGATGCATCACACCAGTTTGTATCGGATCCTGATCGCCCGCCTCGGACAAACTTCCAGGCAGCAATAGCACTTGATACACTTGCTGTAGTCAATGCACTTTCCTTTGATCGCCCTCGGCGGACAGACGTTCTCACAGGACCGGCACCCGCTGCATAGATCGGCATCGATCACCGGCACCCGCCCCATCCAGATCCTGTACAATATCCGGGAAACGAACTCAACAATGGAATTACGGAAGGGAAAGACGAACGGTAAACTGAAACCGTGGATCCTGCGGAACGCGCCATTGTATTCGATCATCTCTGGAGCGAACAAGCCCTGTTCGCGGGCGACCCTGACCGTCGGCACCCTCAACGGGTCGATACCGGCCATGAGCGCACAGGCGTAGTCGACCGCATGCCCGTTGTCGCCGCCAATGATCATTCCAGGACGATACCGCTTTCCCTGCGCATCGATAACCTCCATACAATCCACGATGATCACATCCGGGGGCCTTGTTTCATAGATCTCAACGATCACCCTGCTGAAATCATCGATCCGGGGAAACAACGCATGGATGGCGGGTTTGAAACCACCGGGGATGATACCGAAGTGATTCTTCACGGCTAAGGTCATCGTGGTCAGTTCATGGCTTTTGTATTTCGGCAAAGACACGAGCAGGTCACAATCGAGGATCTCTCTGGAAACATAGAACTCCCTGAGCAGGTTATTCGGCTTCCTCATTTTCTTCGGATATCTCCCGATATTCCGGTAGGTATTCCCCGCGGCGTCCACGATGCCGCAATATCCGGCGATCTCGCCCTCAGAAGAGGACCTCTGATCCGGCATCGGATTGTCGCCCACCATAACCTGCGCGCCCGCGCCCTGCAAGAACGACACGGTTTCAGATATCAGACGCGGATCCGTTACGACGCATTCCTGGACACGCGCCGCTCTGAGTATGTTCGGCTTAACAAACACGCTTCGCCGGGCCAGATCCGTCGGTCCGAGTAGTTTGAATATTTCGGCGATCGCCTGTGGCAGGTCCGTTGCGTCCCGGATGATGACGGAATGTTTTTTCATATACCGCGTTCGACCAGCTCGTAGATCCGGCGGAAATCATCGAAATCCAGATGCTGGGGCCGCTTCGCGAACAGCTCGGGCAGAGGCCCGCAGGGCCGCCAGTCCATATGCTTCATGATCGCGTTCTTCAGTGATTTACGGCGGTAGCGGAATACACCGGCAATGAACTGGAATAGATTCTTCGCGGATTCTTCACCAAGCACGGGCTCCTTCGGCCGAAGGGTGACGACGACCGAATTCACCTTTGGCCGGGGCGAAAAAAACCTGGCTGGAATGGTGAATTCCCTGGCGATCGCGAAGTGGTAGTTCGCGTAGATCGAAAGGTATCCGCGATCAGGACTGCCGGGGCTTGCGACCATCCGGGAAGCATACTCCTTCTGAACGGTAAACACGGCCCGCTTCAATTGGTGCCTGCTGCCGGCAAGCTTCTCGATTATGGCCGAAGTGATACCATAGGGTATATTCCCGACAATGACCGGAGCGCTGAAATCGCTTAATTCTAAACCCAAGAAATCACGGTTGAGCACATCGACCCGGGATATCCTCTCGCCCTCCAGAAAACACGCCAGCTTGCGGTCGAGCTCGACGGCAATGACCTTCTCTGCCCGTTTTGCCAGCTGCCGGGTCAGAATACCACGGCCCGAGCCGATCTCGACGACCAGTTCATTGTCGACGCCGGCAACACCGGCAATCCGCTCGGCAAACTTCACGCTGTTGAGAAAATGCTGACCAAATCTGCGGCAGCCCGGCATCACCTTTCAGTAAGAAAAAAGTCGCTGTGCATTGACATCGAGGATCGCCTCGAGATCTTCGGGCCGCATATCGAGGACATTGGCGGCATGATGGAGGGTTTCGATGATAAAGGATGGTTCATTTCTCTTGCCCCGCTGACCTTGGGGGGCGAGGAAAGGTGCATCGGTCTCGAGCAACAAGCGGTCCAAAGGCAGGCGCCTGACCGTCTCCCGCGCCCGCCGGGAAAAAGTCAGAACACCGGCATAACTGATATAATAACCGAGATCCATGATCTTCCTTGCCTGCTCATAACTGCCGCTGTAGCAGTGAAAAACACCGCAATGGTAATCTTCGGACTCAAGTATGCTGACCGTGTCATCGAGTGAATTTCTCGTATGAATGAGAACCGGCAAATGCCTTTCGCGGGCAAGCGCAATATGGAGGCGGAACAGCTGCTTCTGCGCTTCCCGCGGCGAGAAATCACGGTAGTAATCGAGCCCGGTTTCGCCGATCGCCACCACCTTATCGTCGTCCGCCAGCGCCTCGATCATGCCCATTTCTTCGATCGATTGATCGGCCGCTTCATTAGGGTGGATGCCGATCGCCGGCAATAGCCAGTCGTGTTCGCGGGCCATCGCAATCGCTTTCCGACTCGTCTCTGGATCGTACCCGGCATTCACGATCTTCTTGATCCCTGAAGCCTGCGCGCGCTTCAGCACGCGGTCAAGGTCCTTATTGAATTGGGGATCGACAAGATGGCAGTGCGTATCAACCATTCATCAACCGCGGTTCATCCCTGCGCCGGGTCCATGGGTCGGTCAGGCAGATCCTCAGCGCACCGGTGTTCCGGACGTAACGGGGCGGTCGGCCGTTACGAGCACGACACCCCTTTCATCAACCGCCGCCAGCAGCATGGCTTCGGACAGAACGCCCCTTATCTTGGCCGGTTGGAGATTGTCGACGATGATCACAACCTTGCCGACCAGCTGTTCGGGCGTGTAATCCTTGCCGATGCCGGCAACGATCTGCTTCTTTCGGTCCCTGGTTTCGACCTGGCACTTCATCAGGTTCTTACTGCCCTCAATGCGCTCGGCCGACAGGATCCGTCCGGTCAACAGCGCAATCTTCGAGAAATACTCCAGGTCGATCGTTTCCTTGTCGGTCGTTTCCTTCTTCAATTTCCCCTCCTGCAACTCGATCACGTCGTCACCGATCTTCTCAAAAAGAATCGAGGTCTCGCCGATCTCCGCGATCCGGGGGAGCCGGGCGATATCGTCCCAACCGCCGGGCACGAGTCCGATCATCTTCTGGATCCGCTTTGCCGTGAACGGCAAGAACGGTTCGATCAGCACCGCAAGCACGGCAACGATATGCGCGCACACGTTCATTGCCCTGGCGCAGGCGGCCGGATCCTTCATGCGCGTCGACCAGGGTTCTTCATGGTCAAAATAACGATTCGCCTCCTGGGCGATGCTCATGATATCCTGCAGCGCGCCCTTGAATTCAAAACCCTCGATCCGGGCGCCGATCGCGGCCGGCGCGTTCCTTAATGAAGCGAGCATTTCATTGTCACGCGCGCCGTACGATGCAGACGCAACCTCCGGCACCCTCGAATTGTAGTACCGCTTGATGAACGTGAGGGTGCGGTTAATGAAATTGCCCAGGATATCAGCCAGTTCGTTGTTGTGCCATGCCTGGAAATCACGCCATGTGAAATCGGTATCCCGTGCCTCAGGAGCATTGCGCGTCAATGCGTAACGCAGCGAATCGGGCTTGAATCCTTTCAGATAATCAGGCAGCCATATCGCATAATCCTTTGAGGTCGAGAATTTACCGCCCGCAAGATTGAGAAACTGGTTTGCCGGTATTTCTGAAGGCAGAACATAGTCACCGTATGCCATGAGCATTGCCGGCCAGATCAATGCATGGAAGACGATGTTGTCCTTGCCGATGAAATGCACGAGTTTGGTATCCTTGTCGCACCAGTATTCTTTCCAGCGGTCGGGCTTGCCCTGTTTCTCGGCCCACTCGATCGTCGATGAGATATAGCCGATCGGCGCATCAAACCAGACATACAGCACCTTCCCGTTCGCTTCAGCCAGGGGCACCGGCACCCCCCATGAAAGATCCCTGGTGATCGGCCGGTCCTCAAGACCCTCGCGCAGCCAGCCCTGGACAAAAGTCAGGACCGTGTCCCGCCACCCTTTCTTCCCGGCGATCCAGCTGCTCAGTCCTTCCTGAAAAGCGGATAACTTGAAATACCAGTGCCTGGTCTGAGTCCTCCTCGGCGCCTCGCCGCAGACCAGACAGCGGGCTTCGATCAACTCGAAGGGCTCAAGCCAGTGCCCGCACGCTTCGCATTGGTCACCGCGCGCGCCTTCACTGCCGCATTTGGGACATTTGCCGATCACGTAGCGGTCCGGCAGGAAACGGCGGCAGCGCCCGCAAAAGAACTGTTCGATGTCCCGCGGGTAGATCAAATCCTTTTCATATATCCTTGTGAAAAAATCCTGGGCCAGACGGTGATGGCAGGGAAGCGAGGTGCGCGAGAAATTGTCGAACGTCATGCCGAAACCCTCGAAAGAATCCGTAATCGACGTGTAGTACTTGTCCACGATCTCACGCGGCGTCTTGTGCTGCTTATCGGCACTTATCGTGATCGGCACGCCGTGCTCATCCGTGCCGCACACGTAGATCGCATCACGGCCTTTGAGCCTTTGATAGCGCATGTAGATATCGGCCGGCAAGTAGGCGCCGGCAAGGTGACCGAGGTGGATCTCACCATTGGCATAGGGCAGCGCGCTCGTGACCAGAATTTTCATCGGCTATTATATCCGGCCGCCCCTGAAAGTCAACGGCGGCACTTCCAACCCTTTTTCGACGGGGACAGGCATACACTTTTATTACTTTTTCAACGGTCTTCAACCGTTGGGGACAGTCTGAGAGGTCTCGGGAAAATGATAATTGACGCTAACGTCTTGACAATTCAACCGATTTTAGTATAATAACTATGGTGGTATGGGAACTGGAATCTGTCACCGTGAAACCGCGGTGGCACGAAGGCGAACGAATATGGAGGATTGACCGTATAGCTTACGCTCTATGCTGAGTATTCTTATATAGAATCAGCACCATCACAATAACCGATTGCGGACATCGGTACAATGAAGGGTGACAATAAGCGTGCCCCAGAGTCTTTGTTGCGCACCCGACTCCGTACCACGTACCGGAATCATCAGGAATGACCATGTAGGCGCACAAGGCCCTGCGGAATCAAGGCTGGCATGTCAAATCTGCAAACGAGCAGTGCGGCATCAGTCAGGTGCTGCGACGGCGGGAGAGAAGTCGCACGCGCGCTGACCGTGCATGTCAGACACACGGAATACTAGTCTCGAGCGACGCGCGGTTATTGCGAGTTTGGGACAGAACCAGATGGAGAATGATGTGCTCCATGGATAGATTGGCAGCCAGTGAATTTTACAAACTCCTGAATCCAGGTGGGGAGGTGAGAGCTGGCGTGAGGGCCTTGGGGGAATTCTAATGAACCCTCAAGGCGGGAAGGATTCATGTCTGAACAACTGTAGATGATACATATTGAAGGAGGCAAGCATGAAAGTAATGTTCTGTATAATCATGGGCGTGGTAATGAATACCCTGAGTTGGGGTAGCACATTCGTCATCTCTAATGCTGACGAATCTCAGGAATTCACTTCAATAGCGTATGATGGCACGCATTACTTTGTTGTTTGGCATGATCTGCGAAATGGCAACTACGACATATATGGATCTCGTGTGAGTCAAGACGCGATCGTCATGGATCCAGACGGGATTCCTATCTCCACCAATCTGGCAGCCGCGAGGAACCCAGCGATTGCCTTCGACGGCGATAATTATCTGATCGTCTGGCGTGATAATCGTAATTCCTCGACAAAATCGGACATCTACGGTGCAAGAGTAAGTCGATCGGGGCAAATTATCGATCCTGATGGCTTTGCTGTTTCTGATTCGTATCATCATCAACTTCAACCTGCGCTCGCCTTTGGCGAAAATTGCTATCTTGTAGCATGGGAGGATACCCGCGACAAGGCAATGCAGACATCTATGGCAGAAGAATAACACCGGATGGCGTCCTGCTAGATCTATTTTTGATTTCGACCGAGCCAACGCCAGAACGCAGGCCCCCTCTTTGGCTTTTGATGGTGTCAACTACTTGGTCGTATGGTATGATTACGACGGCGGAACAGATAGCGCTATCTACGGCACGAGAGTCACCCCCGATGGCGTGGTCCTCGATCCGGAGGCAATTCCCATCTCAGTTGCTAGCGGCTATCAATTCTTCCCTGCGGTTGCGTTCGATGGCAGGTACTATGTTGTGACATGGCATGATCATCGCTCTGGCAATTACGACATCTACGGCGCAAGAGTCACGACAGAAGGCACAGTGCTTGAACCGTCTGGCTTCGCCCTGACATCCGAACTAGAGCGCACGATCTATCCGGACATAGTTGCATCTGGTGCTGGCCAGAACCTGATTGCGTGGCAGACAGATAGAGTTCCCGAAACGTTTGATATTTATGGAAGCCAGTTCTACACCTTTAGATCCACTGATGATCCATTGGCGCTTGCTTACAACGGTAACCGTCATCTCGTACGCGAGCCGAATACCGAGATTCTGCATCTCGTATACACCCGGCGAGGGCAGATAATCTACGAATACTCATCCGATGGCGGCAATGATTGGGCTCTGCCCGAGATCGTTGGTGAAGGTATGTTTCCGGCGATTGCGCTTGACTGTGCTTCCTTGCCGTCAATAACCTGGACCGATGCGGAGGGTGGTTTGTGGTACCGGCGGAAGACTTCGCCTACAATATGGAGCGATATCTGTCATCTTGACGATCCGACGAGTCCAGGTGATCGCCATCTCAATTCGCCGCCGGCGATTGCCATTGACTTGGTTAGTAGACCCAATACCGTGCACATCTTAGTAACGCGCTCAGGGGTATTCCACCATACGAATATACCTATTCACACGCGCTTGAGGATTTCTCGTTTCCCATTGATAATCCCGGCCAGGGCTGGTTTGACATAATCGATGAGAAGCTTGGTCCCCTTGAGCCAACCCTTATTCTATGCCCTTCAATTGCGCGCTGCGAGGTGAACAATTCACTCCATGCGGTCTGGCAGCGCAGTGATACGATCTGCTATGCAACAAAACCGAGAAATGAGCCATGGGTAAATTGGGGACCGCAATTTGGAGATTATGGTCTTCAGTCAGCCCATCCTTTTGTTGAAACCTATGGCGATTCGATCTTCGTGGTCTGGCAGC
>JACUUY010000221.1 GCA_014859085.1 Caldifarciminota bacterium | reverse complement strand
TCTTCGGAGATTCATTGGGCTATAAAATGCTTGATAAATCAAGCAACTACAATGGTTTGATATTCGTTTTTTTCTGAAAGGTAAACGTATTTTTGCCGAAATCAGTAGACAGAGATTCTTAGGCGAATTGCCACAGGAGTGCATGTTGTTTCGAAAGCGTAAGTCAGAATTCGAGCAAAAATCAATACGCAAGAGTTATGCAAATATCTACAGGCACTTGCGCGCTGGCTGGCGTATCGAGGTTTTGAAAGCGTCAATTCTCTGCGGAGTATGGCAAGATGGCTTATAGAAAGTAAAATCCTGCCGGAGCGCATCAATGAGCGGCGGGTCAACAATATCGTCGATTTGAGAAATGATATAGCTGCACACTTGACCAGCAAAGAGATCTATACGCCCGGTCAAGTTGTTTGGATATTTTGGCTGATAATCGATTTCATTAATTGCCTATTTGATCCTCGTGTGCACGGCGAAGAACCAGAGGTGCTGGTCAGAACTAAGGAATCATATCGGCAGATAATCGAGGTAGCCGAGAAGCTTTTTGAAGGGAAAAATCGAAAATAATACGTACTAGAAGCATTCTCATCTCGGACCTTCCATTTCCCCAATGTCCGACCAAGGCATATAGAGGCCCTTCGCACTCGAGGGCGATCAATGACCCTACTTTTCACTATAAGCCCCACAGGATCGAAAATAAACGCGAAAAGCCCTATAATTACTGGACCTTTTGAGAGGTCACGGCCGCAAGAAGCGGATCCGGGTGATTATTGAGGATATCAGATCATAAATACAAAAATCTGCTAACCTGTATTGCGTGTTTAATTTATGTTGAACGTAAGTTTGATTTGGATCTTAACTCTGTCCATCATGCTGTTTGGTGGATGACCAAGAAGCCGTTTTATTTTACTTTTATGCATTGTCAAAATCTTTCCGACTCTTATTACAGAAGAACAATGTAGCCCAGTTGCAGGAAAACATGTATCATTTCTCTCTATCAAGATATCATCTGGACAACAACGTGTAGTATTACTGCTGAATGGAATAAGAATTCTGTCGGCTTCTCTTGCGTTGTATCGATCTGAAGATATGACTAAAGCAGGGCATGGTTTTGGCATATCATTCGCTGTCGGTTGATGTTCAATAAGTACAATATCACCGTGTTTCACACGGGTCTTCCATCTTCAAATGAATAAACATTTTCTTCCGGAGCGTCCCAGAAATCATAAGTGCCACTATGAAGGGCCAGAGACATCAATTCTGAGTCGCTCAACTCTGATATTGACAGGATTGCAGGGGCTATATTTATGAAGAAATCATAACAGACGGAGCCAGCAAAGTCCACAGAGATGTTTTTGCTTAGGTTTGTCGTGATTTCAAGTATTTCTAAATCGCTTCCTTTACCTATGGATACCTCCATCATTCTTCCTATATCTGCAATACCTCAAATTTTCTGCGTCCGATTGGCGTTTTGTTCACCATAAAATCAAAGTGATACACACCTGCTTTGGGTAAAGGAATATTGTAAATGCAGAAATTCATCTCAACGACTGCCAGTTTGTTAGGAAAATTCAATGCCCCTCCCATACTAACGAGAGGTTCTCCAGAATCGATCGAAAATTTCAATTCACAATCTGCATTACCCTGGTATTATGTCAAAGCTACGTAAATGTGCATTCTAGAATGAACGCAAGGGAATACTTTGGCTCCAACTCTGTTGAATAGTCCCAATAAACTCATTTTTCGCGTACCCTCTTCACGGATGATTTGATCACATACAACCATAGCAAGAAGTACGGGCTGCGGTTCTTTCATCATTGGTTTAATATAAACATATCGATAAGGAAGTCAAGGGTATTTGTTGTGGAGCGTTGCCGTTATTCTCAGTGCTCGTTTTTTCTGCGCACCTCCCTTTGCTCACATTCATACGGTCCTGCACTCACCAATTCCTTGCACGACGTGCATATGCGATGCCCCATCCGGCGCATTGCTCGCATTGGCTCAGCTCACCGCGATGACAGAGTGAGCGGAGCGGTTTCACTGCTCCTCTCTTCGTGCATAATCGGCAACATGCTCACGTTTTGGCCTCACTGGATCGTCACACTCTCTAGTTCAAACACAATCGCAAGAGTCGTAT
>JACUUY010000220.1 GCA_014859085.1 Caldifarciminota bacterium | reverse complement strand
CGTTGGCGCGACGACGGTCAATCCGCTGGGTACAAGCGGGATAGAGATCATTTTTTCGGCCGAAGAGGTCAGCCGTGACGAGTACTCGTTCCCGGGAGCGGTCTGGCTGAGCCGGCACGGCGAGCCGAACGTGCCGTCGGTGCTGTACAAGATCGGGATCCCGCAGGACGGTTCGGTGACGGTCCGGGTCGTCAGTCACCAGGAGACGGTCCTCGAGGACGTCACCGTTGAACCGGTGTATTACGTCGGCGTGCAGGAAGGTCGGTCCGCGGATGCGACGCGGTTTTATGCCGGTGTTTACCAGGAGAGCCGGTTTTTCCCGGACAGTATAATTTCCGTTTCCGAGCCTGGGTATTTCCGTGATCTGTATACGGTTGATATAAGGATCAACCCGGTGCGGTATAATCCGGTCACCCGGCAGCTCAGGGTCACTCGGGAGATGAGGGTCAATGTCGAATTCCAGGGCCAGCCCCGGATCCGGCGTTCGGCCGACCGGGCATATGATGAGATCTATTGCCAGACCGTCGTCAATTATGAGCAATGCCGGGACTGGCAGCGGGTACCGGGTCCCGCGCGGCAGAATCCCTTTGCCGGCCGCACGTGGTTCAAGATCGAAGTGGCCGAGGCGGGTCTTTATAAGATCGGGCGGGCCGAGATCATTGGTGCCGGTCTTGACCCGGATCAATTCGATCCAAGGACGATGAGGATCTACACCGCGCCGTTCGACATCCTGCCCCGGACCGTGCCCCTGCCCGACTCGCTCGACTCGCTGATCGAGATACCGGTCTATGTCCATGGCGAAGAGGACGGCGTGTTCGACACCGGCGACTACTTGCTTTTCTACGGGTACGGGGCAAGCCACTTCGTGCCCGACACCGCGATCGTCTGGTATGAGAACGGGTACGCGTTGAGCAATATCTACTGGTTCACGTTTGGCGGCGTCGCGGGCAGGCGCATGGAGCAGGTGGATGCGGCCTGGAACGGCACGCCGCCGGACACCGTGGTCAATGCTATCGCGCACAACGAGATCGACACCGGCAACCCCAGCCGCTCCGGGACGAACTGGTACTGGGCAGATATTTCGCCGTTGACCGGTGCTACCGGTTCGGCCCAGGTCCGGGTGGCGCATCCGGCTGCGGCCGGTGCGGGCCAGGTGCGGGCCGCGATATTCACGCTGGACAGCGGGACGTTCTTCTACCGGTTCGCGCTCGACGGCAACACTTTTTTCAGTGACACATTGCTCCTGCCGGTGCAGAGCAGCATGCCGCCCATCTTCCTTACCGGAACCGGGCCCCTGACCGGCGATTCTTCGACCTTTCTGCTCGAGATCATCCGGCCGGCAGCGACCACGAGCAGTCTTACCGCCTTTCTCAATGCGGTCGATATCACTTACCAGCGCCGTGCCACTCTGAATGCGCCGTTTCACGTGCTGTTCAATGCCCCCGGACCATATTCGATACGCTGCAGCGGCGTCGGATCACGGCCGTTCGTGCTCGATGTCACGGAGCCGAAGGCGCCGCGGATTTTCGTCAATCTTACGCTCGAGGGCAGCGTCATGCTCCTGTCCGGCAGCACCAGCGGCCATCAGATGTTGTACTTCTCGACTCTTTCCTTTGCCGCGCCGGCGGTGTTGACGCCGGCCAATCCTGGCCGGTTGCGCACCCAGGGCGATGCTTGTGACTATATCATTATAACGCACAAAGATTTCTACAATGCGGTCCGGCCGCTGGCTGAATACCGGAGCCGCGAGTACCTAACCCGGGTCGTGCTCGTCGACGACATATATGACGACTTCTCCTTCGGCCGCTTCGATCCCCTGGCGATCAAACACTTCCTTCACTACACGACCGATCACTGGTCGCCGTATCCGAAGTATGTCCTGCTCGTCGGCGACGCGACGTATGATTTCAAGAACAACCTCGGTAAATTGAACCCGCCCAATTTCGTGCCGATGTATGAATACGGTACGCATCTTTCTGGCGACCCGGTATTCATCCGGAACACGCTCTACGAAGGCGAGTACGTCAATTTCGGTCAGGGCGAGGTGATGTGTCTGGGCCGGATCACCGTGCGTAACCGGCAGGAGGTGAGGGATTTCATCGACAAGCTGATCACGTATGAGACCGGCAATATCACGGGCCCCTGGACCAAGCGCGTG
>JACUUY010000251.1 GCA_014859085.1 Caldifarciminota bacterium | reverse complement strand
GAGATCCGGCTGACGGGTCGTCCGTTCGGAGTCGCTATCGATTCGGAAAACAATCTCTATGTGACCGATTTTGACAGTTCGAGGATCCACGTATTTTCGCCCGATGATTCCCTGATCGTGACCTTCGGTATACCGGGCCAGGCATATGGCGAGATACGTCAGCCGGCCGGGATCGCGGTGATCGATACGCGGGCCGCAGACAATCTGCACAATGATGATTTCGTCGTCGTTATTGACGATCATGGGAGGCGTCTCTCCAAATTCACGCGTCGCGGCCGGTTTCTCGGTTCGGTCCAGCACACCGATCTCGGATTGGCCGATGCCGGATTCCTGTACGCGGCCGTCGACGCCTACGGCAGCATATACGTAACCGATGAGCCGGGCAACCAGATACACAAATTCGATCGCAACCTCAATTACATCATCTCAGTGGGCCGGGCCGGCACTGGCCCGGGCGAATTCCTGTCGCCTCGCGGGATCACGATATGGCGCAGGTACGGACAGGTTTTCGTCGCCGAGAAACATGGCGGCCAGTATTTGTGGCTGGCGGTTGACGGTTTTGTGGTCGGCAGCTTTCCCCGTATCTTTTCCGCAACCAGACCGGGTACCACGCTTGCCATATATCTTACGGATGAGGCCCGGGTATATATCACCGTATCGGATCAGAAGGGCGGGAAGATACGTGACCTCATCGACGGGATAAGGCGCGTGCCCGGCGAGTATCTGGTCGTCTGGGACGGCCTTGACGGCAATGGTCAGTTGGTACCTCCCGGTGAGTACGTGTTCCACATCACGCTCAAGGGCATGAAGGGGCACGGCCGGGGGATCGAGAAAATAATGAAGGCAGGTGTTACATGCGTTTCATCATGATATTGGCCCTGGTTCCCGCCCTTTTGTCGGCAACGAAGTATGCGGGCGAGTTCCAGGATCTGCAGGTCGGGGCGCGCTCGAGCGCCATGGGCGGAACCGGCGTCGCTCAGTTCGACGACCCGACCGCGGTCTATTTCAACCCGGCCGGAACTTACTTCACGCCACGCAGCGCCCACATCATGCATGCCGAGAATTTCGCCGGCGTTGTGAAGAATGAATTTGGCGCGGTGGTTCTACCTCGCGGCAATATGAGTTTGGGAATGGGTGTTCAGTACGTTCACACCAGCGGCATAAAGTTGACAACACTGCCCGATACGACCTCACCGCCGGGCAGTAATAATATACCGGTCGCCTACGATACAGTCGGAACTTCGGATTATGTTATCTACATCAACGGTTCGAAAGGCAGCGAGCGCGTGTCGTTCGGCGCGAACGTCAAGGTATTCTACCGTGATCTGAACGCGATCACCGGTTTCGGCGGAGGCCTTGACCTGGGGATTGCCTACAATACCAGCTGTCTGCGAGCGGGGATTGCGGTGCGGGATTTCATACTCGCACCCTTTGTCTGGAGCAGCGGGTTGAAGGAGACGATACTGCCGAAGATCTCACTGGGTATAGCACCGGTGATCGTCCTGCCTGCGGTCAGTTCGAAGATCATCATCGAGACGGACATCGTCAAGGCAATTGACATCGCCGGCTTCGATGTCAACCTGGGATTCGAATATGGGTACAAGGATTTCCTTTTTGGCCGGATCGGTATCCACCGCGGTAACTATACACTCGGCATAGGCCTCCATCACAAGCGTTTCCGTCTCGATTACGCGTTCATGACCCACGGTGACCTGGACAGCACGAACAGGATCTCGGCGGGGTTAGCATTCTAATAAAGGCAGAGGTATTCAGGAAACTCCTCAATCTCTGGGCGATCTTCATCCCCATTACATACCACGTATCGCCGGAACCCCGGGGCCGATTGCTGCTCGGTATGGTCTGTTTTGCGATCGTTGTCGTGGACTTTCTGCGCCTCCATGTCAACACGATCAAGGAAGCGTTCATCCTCTTCTTTGGTTCATTCCTGCGCCGTCATGAGATCCGCCGGCTGAGCGGTGCCTCCTACCTACTCTTGGGTTGTTTGATAACATCCTTGCTATACGGCAAGCCGGTCGTGGTCGCTGCGTGTTCCTTTGTTATCGTTGGTGACACATTCGCGGCTATCTTTGGACAGAACATAAGAAGTACGAAAATATTCCAGAACAGGACGGTTGCAGGGAGCATTGGTTTCCTCGCTGCTTCGTTGGCGAGCGCATTCATATTGTACAGCATTACCGGTGAGTTGCCGTTATCTCACCTTCTTGCCGGTGCCATTACCGCCACCATATTCGAGGCGTTGCCGCTGCCTCTGGATGATAATTTCTCGGTGCCGATCGTCACCGGATTTGTCATGAGCCTGCTGTAAAAAACTGTTTGTTCGTTCTATATCGCCTGGGCTTCAGCCGTGTTTTCTTCCAGAACTAATCCCTGATATTCCTTTATTCCGGTTCCGGCAGGTATTATTCTCCCGACGATGACGTTCTCTTTCAGCCCTTCGAGGCGATCGACCTTGCCTTCAACCGCAGCATCGGCCAAGACTTTTGTCGTTTCCTGAAAGCTTGAGGCCGAGAAGAACGATTCGGTCGAAAGGGACGCCCTGGTTATGCCGAGCAATATCGGCCGGTAGGTGGCCGGTTTATTGCCTTCACCGAGTGCCTTCTGGTTGACTTCGATCACCCGGCGTTTATCAACGATCTCCCCGCCGACGAACTGGGTGCTGCCCGGCTCTTCGATCTTGACCTTTTGGAGCATCTGCCGGACAATCACTTCAATATGTTTATCGTCTATTTTCACATCCTGTATTCGGTAGACTTCGAGGATCTCATTGACCAGGAAACGCTGTGTTTCCATCGGTCCTTTTATCCTCAGAATGTCGTGGGGATCGATCGCTCCTTCGCAAAGTGGGTCGCCGGCGCGGACCTGTTCGCCGGAGTGGACCTTCAGATAACGAGTCGTTGGCAGCTTGTAAGACCTGACATCGCCGACTTCAGGGGTTACCGCGATCTTCCAGAACCCCTTTTCTTCTTCCACATCGCATATTCCGTCGATCTCGGTTACGACCGCAGGGTTCTTAACGAGTTTCGCTTCAAACAGTTCTTCAACGCGAGGTAGCCCGCCGGTTATGTCCTTGCTCTTGCCGATCTCTTTCGGTATCCTCGCGATCAGCGTACCGGATGCTATCTTATCACCGTGTTTGACCAGCAGGTAGGTGCCGGTCGGGATCGAGAATGTCTTCAGCGCTCTGTTCTTGTTATCAAGGACGTTGATCTTTGGATGGTGGTTTCTGAGACGGTCTTCAACGATCACGAACTGCTTGCCGCCGGATCGCTCGTCGACCCAGTTCTCCTGCATCGTGATGCCGGGTATGATGTCCTGGAATTGCACCTCGCCGCCAGCAGGACTAACGATCGGTATCGAGTACGGATCCCATTCAAAGAGAATGTTCCCTTCGTTCACGATGGTGTTGGCTTTCGCATAGATCACGGCGCCGATCGGAATGTTGTAGGCGATCATTCTGTTATCGCCCTTTATTAGCATGCGGCCCTTGTCATTCAGACTTATCAAGAACCCGTCTTCGCGCTCGGCGGGCGAAAGCTTTTCGAAGCTGACCTTACCCGCGAACTCAGCATTGCGCGAAGCGCTCTCGGCAATACGTAACGCGACGCCGCCGGTATGGAATGTCCTGAGCGTCAATTGCGTGCCCGGCTCGCCGATACACTGGGCGGCAAGGACGCCGACCGACTCGCCGATCTCGACCATTTTGCCGGTTGCGAGATTGCGCCCGTAGCACCTGGCGCACAGCCCGACCTTAGCTTCGCAGGTCAGGATCGAACGCACCTTGACCTTTTCGATGCCGCTTTTCTCGATCTTCTGCGAAGCGTCGTTCGAGATCTCGGTGCCTGCCTCGACGATGACTTCATCCGACAGCGGATCGATCACGTGAACGAGCGCCACGCGACCGGCAATACGTTCGTTGAGCGGTTCAACGATCTTTTCGCCTTCTTTGAGCGCGCTTATCTCCTGACCCATGATCGTCCCGCAATCTTCCGTGGTGATCGTCACGTTCTGGGCCACATCCACCAAACGGCGTGTCAGATAACCCGCGTCCGCAGTTTTGAGGGCCGTGTCGGCCAGCCCCTTGCGTGCACCGTGGGTGGATATGAAATATTCAAGGACCGTGAGGCCATCCTTGCACGATGATTTTATTGGCGTTTCGATAATCTGGACCGAGGTCACCTTGCGTTGTGGTTTGGACATCAGCCCCCGCAAGCCGCATATCTGACAGGCCTGGTTGCGCGAGCCGCGCGCGCCTGAATTGACCATCATGTAAAGCGGGTTGAACCCGGCGCGGTCTTTTTCGAGTTCTTCGATGAGCGTTTCCTCGATGACCATCGATACCCGGGTCCAGGTGTCGATTATTTTGTTATAGCGTTCGGTTTCGGATATTAGACCGTTTTGATGGGCTTTGTTTATATCGATGACTTCCTTCGTTCCCTTGGCCCATATCTTGTCTTTCGCCTTGAGGCTGAGCATGTCGTCGATCCCGATCGTCAGTCCCGACCGCGTTGAGTGCTCGAAGCCGAGTTTCTTGAGATTGTCAAGGAGGTTGATCGTCGGTTCGGTCCCGAATTTATCGATGCACTCGTCGACGATGACTGAGAGTATCTTCTTATTGACTTCGACATTCTTGAAGCGCATTTCAGGCGGCAGGAGTTCATTGAATATGACTCTGCCCGGCGTTGTATCGATCACCTTGTCGTTCACCGGATATTTTATCGGCTGCTGGTAGACGATCACACCGTACTCCAGGGCCGTGTAGATCTCATCGACCGTGGAGAATGCCTTGACCGGGCCGCTTACGTCTTTCTTCATCTTGGTCAAGTAGTGCAGGCCGATGACCATGTCCTGTGTCGGCGACATGAGCGAACGGCCGTTTCCCGGCGAGCGGATGTTATGGATCGAAAGCATCAGTAGGTAGCACTCCAATATCGCCTCAGGCGAAAGCGGCACGTGCACGCTCATCGTGTCACCGTCGAAATCCGCATTATAGGCGTGGCAGACCATTGGATGTATTGCAATGGCCCGTCCCTCGCGCAATACGGGCAGGAAGGCCTGGATCGAGACGCGATGCAGGGTTGGGGCGCGATTCAGAAGCACGGGGTGATTTTTGATTATCTCATCAAGTATCTCGTACACCTCGGTGGAACGCGCCCGGACCAACCGGCGGGCACTTCTTTCCGAGTCCACGACACCCCGCTCTTCCAGCTTACGGATGATCATCGGTTTGAACAATTCGAGCGCCATTTCCTTGGGAATGCCGCACTGGTAGAGTTCAAGCGTGGGGTCAACGACGATCACGGACCTCCCCGAGTAGTCAACCCTTTTGCCGAGAAGATTTCTGCGGAAGCGTCCCTGTTTTCCCTTCAACGCGTCGGCCAGGGATTTGAGCGGCCGATTGCCGCGTCCTTTTATCGGGCGGCTGCGCCGGGAATTGTCCAGGAGGGCGTCGATCGCATCCTGGAGCATTCTTTTTTCGTTGCGAATGATCACTTCCGGCGTCTTGATCCCTGTGGTGATCGACTTCACGCGGTTATTGCGTGTAATCACCCGTTTATAGAGGTCGTTCAGATCGCTTGTGGCGTAGCGGCCGCCCTCAAGGGCAACGAGCGGTCTCAAGTCCGGCGGTATCACGGGGATGCGCGTCAGCACCATCCACTCGGGACGGTTGCCCGAAAGGCGGAATGCCTCGACGAGTTTGAGCTGCTTCAGAAGCTGGATGCGCCGTGCCGGCAGCGTTTCCAGCTCCAGCCGCTTGCGCAGTTCAACCGAGCGATTATTCAGATCGATCGCTTTCAGAAGATCATATATCGGTTGCCCGCCCATATCCGCCTTGAAACCTTCGTATTTCTTCTTGTATTCCTGGTATTCTTCCTCGGTGAGCACCTCACCATTGGTGCATGGCGCATCACCCGATTCAAGGACGATGTAGGCTTCATAATTGAGAATCGTTTCAAGGACATTGACC
The DNA here is from genome assembly GCA_014859085.1 of Caldifarciminota bacterium. Classification (GTDB taxonomy): domain Bacteria; phylum Hydrothermota; class Tepidihabitantia; order SM23-42; family SM23-42; genus SM23-42. The sequence continues at coordinate 7,190 of JACUUY010000251.1, read as the reverse complement.
GAGAGGTCGAGGAGGAGCCCGATCTTGCTCGGTGAGATTTTGTAATAGAACACATGGGCAACCGGGACTGCAAGGTCGATATGACCCATCCGCTCACGGCGTACTGATGACGGCACGACTTCAACGCCGCAGCGCTCGCACACTGTGCCGCGATACTTGGCTTTCTTGTATTTGCCGCAAGAGCACTCGAAATCCTTCACCGGTCCGAAGATCCTTTCGCAGAACAGCCCGTCTTTCTCCGGCCGCTGCGTGCGATAGTTGATCGTGTCGGCACGGGTAATTTCGCCGCGCGACCATGCAAGTATCGTATCGGGTGAAGCAAGCGAAATCCGGATGTTGTCGTATTCGAGCATGTCGAACGTGTCGTAAGGCCTACTTCTCATCGGATCCCTCCTTCTTTTCGAGCGCTATGTTGAAACAGAGTCCCTGTAGTTCTTTCAAGAGAACATTGAATGAGGCCGGAGCGCGCGGTCGCGGCGGATTCTTGCCTCTTATCAGCGCTTCATACATGGCCGCTCTGCCCGCGACATCATCTGACTTGACCGTCAGCATTTCCTGGAGGGTGTATGCAGCACCGTATGCTTCGAGCGCCCAGACTTCCATTTCGCCCAGCCGCTGGCCGCCGAATTGTGCTTTGCCGCCAAGCGGTTGCTGCGTTATCAGAGAGTACGGGCCAGTCGAACGGGCGTGAATTTTCTCATCCACCATGTGGATCAGCTTCATCATGTACATTTGTCCGACCGTGATCTTCGATTCGAAGAGCTGCCCGGTCCGGCCATCTTTCATCTCGATCTGTCCATCGACCGGGAGCTCTGCTTCCTTCAGTTTTTCCTTGAGTTCGCCGATCGTAGCCCCATTAAAGATCGGTGATATGGCGTAGAATTTGAGTTTGTCTGCTGCCCAGCCAAGATGCGTCTCGAGGATCTGTCCGACATTCATGCGTGAAGGTACGCCGAGCGGGTTTAGTATGATATCGACCGGCGTGCCATCAGGCAGGAACGGCATGTCTTCCTCAGGCACGATCCTCGCGACAACGCCTTTGTTCCCGTGACGCCCGGCAACTTTGTCGCCGACCGCGATCCTTCTTTTCTGAGCGATGAACACCTTGATGATCTTCAACACGCCGTGCGGCAGTTCATCTCCCTTGGCAAGTTTGTCTTCTTCATTCTTCTTGTCATCGATGATCTGCAGTAATCTTTCCTCGGCGTCCTTCACGATCGTGATGATCTCTTCATTAAGTTTATTATTGACGATGAATTTGTCGCCGGCTTCGATCTTGACCGCCGCAAGGTCACTGAAGAATGTATCTTCGAATATCCTGCCTTTGGTCAGAATGATCTTGCCTTTATCGTTACGCACCGACGAAGCAGCCGTTTTCCCGGCCAACCGGCTCTTCAGTAAATCGTTTCTGCTTTCGAGTATTTCGTGATACAGTCCATTGAATTCTGCCTTGATCTTTTCCCGGCGTGCTTCCTCAACATGCCGGGCAAGGGGGTCCGTGGTCTTTCGTGTCAGGATCTTGCGATCGATCACGACACCCTCGATCCCAGGTTCAATCCTCAGCGAAGTATCGCGCACGTTGGTCGCTTTCTCGGCAAAAACGGCGCGCATCAGTCGTTCTTCCGGTGTCAATTCTGTCTCGCCCTTGGGCGTGATCTTGCCGACGATAATATCATCCGGTCCCACTTCGGCGCCTACCCGGACGATACCGAACTCATCAAGGTCCTTGATCAGAAAGTCGGCAAGGCCGGGTATGTCTCTCGTTACCTCTTCCGGACCGAGCTTCGTTTCCCTGACTTCGCAGGTGCACTCTATGATGTGGATCGATGAGAAGGTGTCCTCTTTCACCATCCGTTCGCTGACGACGACGGCATCTTCAAAATTGTAGCCGAGGAAGGGCATGAAGGCGACCAGGACGTTCCTGCCGAGCGCGAGTACGCCGTCTTTTGTGGCGTAGCCGTCGGCCAGCACGTCATTCTTCTTCACCTTTTGGCCCAACGTAACGAGCGGCCGTTGGTGTATGCAGGTATTCTGATTCGATCGCACGAACTTGGAGAGCTGGTATCTTTTCTTGATCTTGTTGTGGCTCATCTCAATAGTGATCGTCGAACCATCGACGTAATCCACCTTGCCGTCGCCCTCCGCGAGCAGCAAGATCCCCGAGTTCTTTGCGATCCGCTCTTCCATGCCGGTTCCAACATACGCGATATCCGGCTCAATGAGCGGCACGGCTTGGCGTTGCATGTTCGACCCCATCAGGGCACGATCCGCATCGTCGTGCTCCAGGAACGGGATCAGCGACGTCGTTGGGCTGAAAACCTGCTCGGGTGATACATCCATGAGGTCGACTTCGCCCGGAGCAACCAAGGGGAAATCATCCCGGCGCCGGCATAGTACCTGGTCACTCAGGATCTTGCCCTTATCGTCGACCGGCGTGTTTGCCTGGGCGATCGTGTACTTGTCTTCCTCATCAGCGCGTAAATACATCATCTCATTTGTCACGTGGCAATTCTTGACGACCCGGTACGGCGCGAGAATGAACCCGTAGCGGTCGATCTTGGCGAAACTTGCCATGCTTGATATCAGGCCGATATTCGGTCCCTCCGGGGTCTCTATCGGGCAGATCCTGGAGTAATGTGAATAGTGCACGTCACGCACCTCGAATCCTGCGGTCTGACGCGTCAGGCCGCCGAGTCCCAGTGATGAGATGCGTCTCTTGTGCGTCATTTCTGACAGCGGATTGGTCTGCTCCATGAATTGAGAAAGCTGAGACGTCGTGAAGAACTTGTTGATGATATTCGAAACCAGCCGGGGATTGATCAGGTCCTGGGGCGACAGGCCTGATTCATCCATCAACGAGGCACGTTCCTTGATATTCTGCTTCAGTTGTTTCACGGCCCCCCTGAATTGTTCTCCGAGCAGTTCACCGACCCGGCGGACCCGACGGTTGCCGAGGTGGTCGATATCGTCGGGGTTCAGTTCTCCGGCGGCCAGGTGGAGCAACTGGCGGAAGATCTCCAGCAGGTCGTCCATTGAGAAATTCTGTTTCTTCGGACGGTCATCAAAGCCCAGGCGCATGTTGATTTTGAATCGACCCACGTCGCTCAGGTCGAAGTGTGCCTGGTCGAAAATAAGATTGTTGATGTAAGACAGTGCGATGTCGAGCGTGGGTGGTGCCATTGAGCGCATTAGCTGGTAGGTCTTCCTGGCGGCGTCTTCTTTTAATCTCGTTTTGTCCTTCTCAATGGTATTGGTCAGGATCGTGACGCCGAGGTGGTGCGAGTCAATTACCGCAACGCTTTTTACATTCTTCTCAGCCAGGATTTCCATGTTAACTGCGTCGAGCAGTTTACCTGCTTCCAGGACCGGCTTCTCGCCCTTCTCGCCCGGATTTATGTCTTGCGCCGTGAAGTAGTTCTCTGCATTTCTTATGTCGATGGTCTTGACCGGGAAGAATAGCTTAATCAACTGCTCATTCGTCTCAAAACCCAGGCTGCGCAGGAACATGGTTGCCAGGATCTTCTTGCGCCGGTCCAGTATTGCGTACATGACATTTCCGTGATCCACGAGGAATTCTATCCATTGCCCGCGATAGGGTATCACCATTGCAGAGAACGTTTTCTCGCGTTCGCTGAAATACACGCCTGGCGACCGGTGGATCTGGTTCACGACAACTCTTTCTACGCCATTGATGACGAATGTGCCGCGTTCAGTCATCAGCGGGAGATCGCACAGGTAGATCTCCTGCTCGGTGATATCGCGCAGCTCACCGTTGTCTTCCTTGCTGACCAGCCTGAAGCTCACCTTTAAGGGCTTGCCATAGGTCGCACCTTTGTCGATTGCCTCATAGGCCGAGTACTTCTCGGCGCCGAGCCGGTGTGAATCATAGAGGAGCTGGTAGCGGTTGTGTATGTCAGATACCGGAAGTTCCTGGGTGAATATCTCCTTGATCGTTTTGACAAGAAACTGCTCGTAGGATTCGCGCTGAATCTCCAGCAAGTGAGGCATCATGAAACTTGACTGTCTCTTGGAAAAATCAACAATATTTCTCATAGTTTGACAACTTTCCCCGATAATGGTGATGAAAATATTGTTTGCTGCACTTTACGGAAGCGAGTTGCGTCACTTCAACTCGATGGTCGCGCCGACCTCCTCAAGCTTGCCTTTCATGTTCTGTGCCTCTTCCTTTGTCGCGCCTTCCTTGATGGCCTTGGGAAGGTTGTCGATCATGTCCTTTGCTTCTTTCAGACCGAGGCCTGTGAGTTCACGCAATACTTTCAACACCTGGATCTTTTTGTCGCCGCAAGAAGTCATATTCACTGCGAACTCTGATTGTTCCTCGGCGGCGGGTTTCGCCGCGTCCGCCGCAGGCTGCGCCGCAACCTGGACCGGTGCCGCGGCAGTTACGCCGAATTTGTCCTGCAGGGCTTTCACCAATTCGGACAATTCGAGCACGGTCAGCCCGCCAATTTCCTCAACCAAGGCATCAACACCCTTTTTTGCTTTCGCCGTCATTTTGCCTCCTTATTTTTGTCTTCCATCGCCTTAAGGGTATAAACTAAGTTTCTCGTTATTGATTCCAATGTGCCAGCCAGATTGCCTATCACGTTGATCGACCCGACCAGAAGACTGTATAATTGCTCCCTGGGCGGGATCCTCGACAATTCAGCTATCCCGGCGGTATCATAATAATGCCCCTCGACAATGCCGCCTTTCACTTTGAGGTTGTCGCTGTTCTTCAGTATCTTGGCCAGGATGATCGGGTCATCGAATGCGATGGCGATGCCGGTCGGTCCGACAAAGAGCTTGCGTATCGAATCCTCATCAAACCCTAGGTCTTTCATCGTCAGATAGCCAAGGGTATTTTTCAATACGATGTAACTTGCGTTATTCTTTCTCAGTTCGCGGCGCAGTTCCTCGAGGTTCTTGACCGCCATGCCGGTAAAATCGGTGAAATAGAAGGCCTTGCCCGATCGCAGGCGTTCCTTCAATTTGGCTACATACTCGAGCTTGCTCGGGGCCGGCATCAGACACCTCCTTTTTGCGCGTGATCGAGCAGTCCTTTTTCGTCGATACGGATACCCGGTCCCATGGTCGAAGAGAGCGTAATGGATCTGATGAGATTACCCTTCACGGTCGCGGGTTTTGCCGCCGTGAGGTCATCGACCAGGGTCAGTATGTTCTCACGCAATTGCTGGGCATCGAAGCTTGCTCTTCCCACCGGAACGTGCACGCAGCCCGTCTTGTCGGTCTTGAACTCGACCTTCCCCTTCTTGAGGGCCCGAACCTGGCTCGCGATCTCAAAGGTGACGGTCCCCGCCTTGGGCGACGGCATGAGGCCTTTGGGTCCGAGTATCCTACCCAACTTGCTGATGTCGGACATGACATCGGGTGTTGCGATTATGATGTCCACGTCGCTCCATCCGGCTTTGAGTTTTTCAATGTACTCGTTGAATCCGGTATAATCAGCGCCCGCCTCTTTTGCTTCCTGTTCTTTTTCGCCTTTGGCCAGCACAAGTATCCGCTTTGTCTTGCCGGTCCCGTGCGGCAGATTGGAGAAGCCCCGGACGAACTGATCCGTTTTCTTCGGATCGATGCTCAATTTGACGGATAGGTCGATCGATTCATCGTACTTGGTATTCGCCGTTTCCTTTGCCTTCGCAATGGAATCATCGAGCGAGTATTTCTTCACTTCCACTTTGCTTTTGTTCGCCGTGTATCTCTTTGACCGTTTCATCAATCCTCCACCACTATGCCCATACCGCGTGCCGTGCCCTCGATGATCTTCATACACTGCTCGAGCGATCCGCTGTTCAGGTCTTTCATTTTGCGTTGAGCGATCTCCTTGATCTGCGCCCGGTTCACTTTGCCGACCTTCTCGCGGTTCGGTACCGGTGAGCCCTTCGCGATACCGGCGGCCTGCTTGAGCAGCACCGCGGCCGGCGGGCTCTTGAGCACATAGGAGAACGTTCGATCGTTGTATATAGTCACGACGGCCGGGACGATCAAACCGGCGAGCCCTTTGGTCTCGGCGTTGAAGGACCTGCAGAAATCCATGATATTGACGCCGTGCTGTCCGAGTGCCGGGCCAACCGGCGGCGCCGGTGTGGCGCTACCCGCCGGTATCTGCAATTTCACGCGTGCAGTGACTTTTTTTGCCATCTTTCTCCTTACAAACTCTTAAGTTGATGAAAACCTAACTCGATCGGTGTCGTCCGGCCGAATATCACGACCAGTACTTTGACCTTTTCGCGTTCCGGGTAGATATCCTCGACCGTGCCGATGAAATCTGTGAACGGGCCGTCGGTTACGGACACGCGCTCGCCTTTGGCGAACGGAATCTTGGTCACGACCTTCTCTTTCGCTTCTTCCAGCTGTTTCAGAAGTTCCACGACCTCAGCGTTGAGCAGGGGTGTCGGTTTTGTCTTGGAACCGAGGAAGTGCGTGACTCCCGAGATCGAATTGACGAGACGCAGTGTCTCGTCGTTGCCCTCCATCTCGATCACGATGTACCCGGGGTAGAGGCGTTTCTCCTCGACCACCCTCTTGCCTTTCTTGATCCGCACCTGGTTCTCCACCGGGATCACGATCTTGCCGAAAGACGCTTCCAGATTGCTGTCTTTGATCATCTTATCAAGTATCTTCCTCACCTTGTGCTCGTGCCCGGTGAGAGTATGGACGACGTACCATTGCATGTTATCGATCACCTATCGTAGTATGAAGCCGAGCAAGGTGCTGAAGATGATGTCGAGGGCGAATATGATCAACGCGACGATTACGGATATGATGACGACGACGATCGTGGAGTTTGTCACTTCGCTGCGCGTCGGCCATATCACCTTGCGCATCTCGTAGTACACGTCCTTTATGTAATTAGCGATTTTCTTGAACATTCTCCAATTAACCCCAGACAGGCCTGGAGGGATTTGAACCCCCAACCACCCGGTTTGGAGCCGGGTGCTCTGCCGTTAGAGCTACAGGCCTATTTCGTTTCCTTGTGGATCGTATGCTTGCGACAGAAGGGGCAGTACTTCCGGATCTCAAGACGCTGCTGCTTTTTCTTATTCTTAGTCGTCGCATAATTCCTGTTCCTGCAGTCCTTGCATGCGAGATCGATTATTACTCTCATTTTCGCTTATTCTATAATTTTGGTTACGACGCCGGCGCCGACGGTGCGTCCGCCCTCGCGG
>JACUUY010000219.1 GCA_014859085.1 Caldifarciminota bacterium | reverse complement strand
CGATTTCTGACTAAACCACCCTGTCTCGGTAAGATTATTTCTGATTGAAATCGTGTTCTTGACTTAGTACCGGCCGTGTATATAATTCGCTGACATGGATCTGTTCGATAAATGCGAAGCGACGGTCAAGATCGTGCAGGCCGCGCTCGAGACCGGGATCTATCCCTATTTTACTCCGATAGAATCAGCCCAGGACCACCGGGTCATGATCAACGGCGAAGAGTTCATCATGATCGGTTCCAACGGTTACTTGGGGCTTGCCGGCGACCCGCGCATGAAGGAAACCGTGATTACCGCCGTTAAGAAGTACGGTTCAACGTGTTCCGGCTCGCGGTTCCTCAATGGCACGCTCGATATCCACGTGAGACTTGAGAAAGAGATCGCCGAGTTCTTCAACAAGGACCGGGCGATCGTTTTCTCCACGGGTTTCCAGACCAATCTCGGAATAATCTCAGCGCTGGTCGGCAAGGACGACGTTTTGATCATCGACCGCCAGGACCACGCGTCGATCATCGACGGGTGCCGCCTGTCATTCGGCGTGGTCAAGAAGTACCCGCACAACGACATGTCGGAATTGGAGCGGATCCTGAGATCGATCCCCGAGGACAAGGGCAAGTTGATCGTCGTCGACGGCGTGTTCAGCATGGAGGGTGACCTGTGCGATCTCGCCGAGATCGTGCGCCTTAAGAAAGAGTGCGGCGCCAGGCTACTGGTCGATGATGCCCACGGCATCGGCGTGATGGGCGAGAATGGCCGCGGCGTGTGCGAACACTTCGGCGTGCTCGATGATGTCGACATCATCATGGGGACTTTCAGCAAGGCATTCGCGTCGCTGGGCGGGTTTGCGGTCGGCAAAAGCGACCCGATAACGCACATCAAGCACGCGGCGCGTTCCCTGATCTTCTCCGCCTCGATGACGCCCGCCTCAGTGGCGAGCGCGCAGTTCTCGCTCGATGTGATAAAGACCGAACCCGAGCGCCGGGCGCGTCTCTGGGAAATAACGGACCGCGTGCTCAATGGTTTCAAGAAGATCGGCCTCGATGTCGGCGAGTCAGAGACGCCAGTGATCCCGGTCATCATCGGCACGGACGAGATATGTTTCGCCTTCTGGAAGATGCTCTTCGCGAACCGCATATTCGCCAACCCGGTGATCTCGCCGGCGACCCCGCCGGGCCGGGCTTTGATCCGGACGAGTTATATGGCAACGCATACTGACGAGGACATTGATATCGTGCTCGATGTGTTTGCGCGGTGTGCCACGGAATTCGGGCTGGCCGGGAAATGATATCGATCGTTAGGGTCGAAAACGACAAGCAGTTCAAACAATTCATTGAATTTCCTTACGATCTTTGCAGGAACCACGAATATTGGGTCCCGCCGCTGCGGCGGGATGTTCACCATCTCCTCGACCAGTCGAAGAATCCTTTCTGGCAGCATTCGGAGCGCGAACTGTTCCTTGCTTTTCGCGACGGGCATCTGGTTGGCCGGGTCGCGGGGATCGTCGACCGTAATTACGTAAAGTACTGGAATGAGAACACCGGCTATTTTGGTTTTTTTGAGTGCGAGAACGATATTGAAGCAGCGCGCGTGCTTTACGATGCGGTCAGGAAGTTCCAGCGTGATCAGGGCATGGACAAGTTCATCGGGCCGATGAACTATTCAACGAATGAGGAGTGCGGTTTCCTGCTCGTGGGTTATTCCTCGTCGCCCTTCGTGCTCATGACCTACACGCCCGAATATTATCATGGCCTGGCAACGGGATCAGGCCTGACCAAGGCCAAGGATCTCTATGCTTACTACGTGAAGACCGAGGACGCGCCCATTGAGTATCTGGAGCGGATCACCGCGATCGTGCGCCGCCGCGTGCCTGGTCTGAAGATGCGTCAGATAAACATGAAGGATTTTCGCGCCGAGGTGCTGCGGGTCCGGGATGTCTACAACGATGCTTGGAGCCGGAACTGGGGAGCGGTGGCGATGACCGACGCCGAATTCGAGCAGATGGCGAAGAACCTCAAGTCCCTGATCATTCCCGAACTCGTCCTGGTCATCGAGATAAACGGTGTGCCGGCCGCCGTATCACTATCCGTGCCTAATTACAACGAGGTGCTCAAGAAACTCCATGGCCGGCTGGGTCCGATCGAGATGCTCAAGTTCCTGTATTACAAGGGCAAGATCACCGAGGCCCGCCTCGTAA
>JACUUY010000218.1 GCA_014859085.1 Caldifarciminota bacterium | reverse complement strand
CCGATTTCTGACTAAACCACCCTGTCTCGGTAAGATTATTTCTGATTGAAATCGGCCTATTGACAAATAGCGTAATATGCATATAATAATAGTGAAATAAGTCGTTCAGTTTGTTGATGGTTCAGCAGAATACTCATATTCTCGATCCCCTCAAAAAATTGGAGACTTGAAAGGAGAAGCAATGGCTTACGGAAAAGTCAAATGGTTCGATAGCAGAAAAGGCTATGGTTTCATTGAGAAAGAAGACGGTACCGGTGACGTTTTTGTCCACTATCAAGATATAGCGGGCAACGGTTACAAGTCGCTCAATGAAGGCGATAGAGTGAAGTTTGAGATCGGCCAATCACCAAAAGGTGAAAAAGCCGCAAACGTCGAACTTGCATAACGTGCACTGAGTGCGCAAGAGAAAGCCCCCGTAAGGGGGCTTTCTCATTTTAAACACCCGGGCCGATCCTGATCATCTCAGGCACGGCGGTCAATATCCAGATGTCTGTCATTCTGTTGTTTGTTGGATTCGGCCTGCGGCTTGGCCGCGGTTCACCCTTCGACGTTCACCAATTCGCGATTACGCGAAAAGATGTAGTATACGACGAGGGCAACGACGCCGCCGCCGATCCTCAGTGCCATTCTCGCACCGAGGTGGTGGGCAATGAACCCGGCCTGGAAACTGCCAAAGGGCATCACGCCCATGAAGAACAGGACAAAGAGGCTCATGATCCTGCCCCTCAGATGATCCGGTGCAATCGTCTGAAGCAGGCTGTTGACCGACGCGTTCTGCATGACCATTCCCCAGCCGATGAATACCAGGAGCAGCACGGAAAGATGGTAATTGTTGGAGAATGAGAACAGTAGCGTCGCCAGGGTGAAGACGATCGAACCGGTAAATACGAACCGGCCTTTTTTCTTGTAGTTGGAGAATGCCGCGAGCGAGAGGGCGCCGATCAGGGCACCGATGCCGGCGCCCGACAAGAGAATACCCAGTCCCCTGGCACCGACATCGAGGATATCGCGCGCAAAGATCGGCATGAGCATGGCATACGGCATGATGAAGATGCTCGATATGGCAACAAGGGTGATCAGAGACATGATCCTCTTGTCGCGCCGGGCATAGCCAAAGCCCTGCCGGATATCTTTGATCATTGAGCCCCGTTTTTTGTTTGCGGGAGCAAAATTACCTTTCATTATCAAGAGGCCAGCGATAACGGCAAGGTAGCTTATGGCATTCACATAGAAACAGAGCACAAGACCGATCGTGCTGATGATCAGCCCGGCAAAAGCCGGGCCAAGGATCCTGGCCAGGTTGAAAATAGAGGAATTGAGGGCAATGGCGTTGAGCAGGTCTTTTTTGCCCACCATTTCAACGGTGAATGACTGGCGGGTCGGCGCGTCGACCGCCATGGCGATGCCGAGCGTTGACGCCAGGATGATGATGTGCCAGTACTGTACGCGGTCGGTGAACACCAGGGTTGCCAGGATAAAGGCGAGGGTCATTGCCGTGACCTGGGTGATGATGATAACGTTCCTTTTATTCAGGCTGTCGGCGAGCACGCCGCCCAGCGGCGCCACGATCAGCACGGGAAGGGTGCCCAGCGTCGACACGAGTCCGAGGAGAAAGGGCGAATTCGTGATCTGGAGGACGAGCCAGCCCAGGGCCACGGTCTGCATCCAGGTTCCAACGAGCGATATCATCTGGCCGAACCAGAAGAGGCGGAAATTGGCGTGATGGAGGGCGGCAAGCATGCGCGGAAACCGGCTCGGCGGCTCGGGCATGGTCTCCACGTTCGCGAATATTATCTTGGATTCATCAGGGGACACAGACCATTATATGCATCGCGCAGTCTCAGTCAACCGACCGGAACGCGCAACCGGTGCAGATCGCAGCATAGAGATTTCATGTTCTTTCCGCGTCCGTTGTTGACATTTCCGAACATATGGAGACAATCTGTGCGAAATAAGGAGGAAACCATGAGTATCAGGGATCGGTCGTGCCAGCAGTCATCAGTACGCAGGCCTTTGTTCAGTATCGTATGTTTCCTGGCCGCCGTGTCGTTTCCCGCTTCGACCCGGGCAGACTGGCCTGGGGTCGGCGAGAACCTGCCGATATGCACTGCGTCAGGCGAACAATACATCCCACAGCTCGTCTCGGATGGGCGCGACGGCTGCGTGGCCCTAACCCAACCTGGTTGGTTTTGTTGCTTTTTGTTGCAGAAATCGCCGGAA
>JACUUY010000063.1 GCA_014859085.1 Caldifarciminota bacterium | reverse complement strand
TAAATTGGAACCCCTCGTCCGGCAAAACCGGACTCGGGACTCTCAATTCTGCAACCAGATCACATTTCGGATTCCCGCATCTCCATTGCATGTCGATGCGGGCAAAATTCAATAAATTGGAACCCCTCGTCCGGCAAAACCGGACTCGGGACTCTCAATTCTGCAACTACATCAAAGATGTAGGCAGAATTGGAGCGCGCCCGGCGCGATTCGAACGCACAACCTGCGGAGCCGGAGTCCACCGTTCTATCCATTTGAACTACGGGCGCAAAGTAATGATCATAGATGCTGGATACTGGATTCTAGATAGTGGAATGAACAACAACGACAAGCAATAGCTTCCAGCATCTGATCGCTGAGTCATATTATACCGAATTTGGGTGCGGAGTCAATATCTCCTCGTTGTAATATCACTCTAATCAGGTTTGTTGACAAACGTATATTGATTGAATACACTGACAGAGGATGTGACGAATGATTACCAAAGAAGAGGTCTACGCTAGAATAAAAAGTCTTCTCCTGAAAGAAGGTGCAAGCCGGATTGCCGTCTTCGGTTCGTTCGCACGCGGTGAAGCAAGGCATGACAGTGACGTTGATATTCTTGTTGATTTCAAGGAAAGAAAAAGCCTGCTTGACCTCGCGCGTATCGAGCGTGTGATTTCTGAGAATCTGGGAATGAAGATCGATCTCCTGACCGAGAAGGCTATCAGTCCATACCTGATCGATCGTATTAAAGAGGAGATGGAGGTCATTCATAAGTGAAAAAAGATGACTCTCTTTACTTGAGGCACATCATCGATGCGATAGGAAGAATAGAGGAGTATACATCTGGCATGAATTATGAGGATTTCGTTGCCAGTAATCTCGTTCAGGATGGCGTGATCCGGCAGATCGAGATCATCGGTGAGGCCGTGAAAAGATTGTCAGATAGGACAAGGAGCATGCATCAGGAGATTCCCTGGAAAGACGTAATAGGCATGAGAAATAAACTGATACATGATTATTTTGGTGTAGATATAGATGCGGTATGGGACACGGTCGAGAAAGACATCCCCATATTGAAAACAGACATAGCGCACCTCCTGGAAACGTAAGCAGCGCATTCGCGCCCCATACTCGGTCAATACTATTCACGGAACGATTATTATCTGGCTGGGGTGTCCGTACAGCGATTCCGGTTCATCGCTCAGAATTGTCCAATATCGAGCTGAGTTCCTGCACAACGAAGTCCCGTTACATTATTATAAGGAATGTAATACTTAACGGGGATTTGACCCCAGGCAGAGAGTTACGTCGTCGAAGTTAACGGCCGCGGTGCCGCCATTATCGTAATTGGAGGCGGTCAACCCGAGCAGACCGCCGGAAAACACCGTGTCATATATGCCGAAGAAGACCGAGTTGTCTATTGCCGTTCTGAAGAAGGCTTCATATTGACGCCGTTCGACCCTTATGGTGTACCACGCGCCGGCGACTGATTCTCTGGCCATCGCGCGCAATTCGGTTTTTTGCCCGTTGATCAGGCAGTAACATGTTACCGTATCCGGCGTTATGACAAGTTTGCAGTAATTACTTTCGTCCTGGTACCTGAACACGACGCCCGCCTCCCAATCACCCATGGTTGAGGTGTCGACGCTCAGTTTCACCTCAAAGACAAAGTACTGGGCTTCGGTTTCGCAGTAGGATAAAGCGGATCCGCCGGTATCGTGATCCATGCCCTGATAGACCTGGGGTGTTGAATGCGCGTCCGGACATCGGTCATCCTGGGCAATTGACCACGTGCCGCTCATGGGAACGAGACCGTGCGCCGAGCCCATGCCGAGAACCTCGTCCTCGAAAGGCAGGGTGCAGAGATCAAGCGGCTGATCCACAACGTACGCTCCCGCACACAGACTTTCGGGGCCCAGGTCCACGGCCGCATAATACGTGGCTTCACCGCGGAAATCATATATGCCCGGGTCAATATCCGCGAAGGCGACCACGCCATTTTCATCGCTTGTGTCCGATTTAATGATTACGCCATCGCGCAGCAAGTCGACGACCGCGCCCGGCATTTCGTAGTAACCCAGTTCCCTGACGATGAGTGAAAAATACGCTTTGTCCGGATTGTCCGGATCCCATATGTTGTCGCGCGGCGCGTCCAAGCAGGCGGTAATGCTGAGCATAATGACACACAGTGCGCATGCGCCGAGCTTCCGTATTCTATAGTTTGGTAGCATAGCCGATACGCGCGCGTTCTCCGTCATATCCAAGTAACAGTCCTGTCTGGCGTGAAGTGCTCTTCGAGAGCGAAGGCTTTTTCGAAATCGTGGCGTCGATGATGCTGTAGACATACACGCCCAGAAGAACGGTTCCGGACAGGATCGTCATCTTCCGCCAGTGATTGTAGTCCTCATATACCTCCTCCATCATATCGATATCATCGGGGCCGAGGGACATATACAGGTTGTGTTTGCTGTCGGCAATGGACCAGGATATCACGGTGCTTGCCAGGCTCGTTACCGAGACGGCGATTATCGCGCCTCCCTTCAGGTCGTCGCCGCGCATGAATTGCCCGCTACCGGGGATCAAGCAGGAACACCCGGCAGACTCGTACGCTCTTTCCTTTGTGGCTTCTTCGAAAACAGCCCTTACTTCGGGTGAAGGTTCGTAGGCGTCGATTTGAAGTTTTGGCTCAATGGCGAGTGCCTTTTTGTAATGCTCGATCGCACTCGCCTCGTCGCCGACCGCCACATAATTGAAGGCGAGCAAGACATGGATTTCGATGATTGCCTCACCGTTTTCTGCGCCGTTGAGTTGAGGGAGAATGGTCTCGAGTTCGGCTATCGATTTCACGTAGGCGCCATTCTCATAGTGCTGTCGGGCACTATTGAGCACATGCTCGCCGGTGCTGGTATCGGTTGTCTGCGCGTGGGATATTTGCCCGAGGAACATAAGAAACAGCAGAAACATTGTTTTGTTCTTATGGCGCACGGCGCGCGCTGGGTCGTCAGGCATACGGCGAAGCACGAAATACGCAGAAGACGGGATAGTCGGGAATATCGAGGCATGCTTCCATCAATTTCGTTTGAATCTGAACTTTCTCTGTACGAATAGGCGGGTACATGCAACAAACACCTTGTGGATAGCCCGAGCCGTTGATATGTATGCTGGTGGACCGGACGATTCGCTCCTGCTGGGCGATCATCTGCATATCGGCTGCGCGCTCGCCGATCCATATTTGCAGCCGTTCTTCCTTGAGCCCGGCGACAAAATCGAGGTTGCGCATTGCCCGGTCGCGTTCGACCCCGTAGGAGCCCCGGATCGGAATGAAGGGGATGCCGAACATGCTCACGAGGGTTACGACAGCGAAGATCGTGGCAAACAGCAGACCGAAGTTGAACACCATCCTGCTGCGTATGCTAGACATCTTCCGCGGCGCCTGTGACGGTGATGGGTTGTCGTCGATCATCGTATCTTCCTTGTCCTTAGGTCAATAATACTTGCACTTCGCTCCTTGTCAAGACGTAAATAGACTTAAACATAGACTTGACTTATTGCACGTTCTGTATAGAATTACATAATGTCAACTATGGGTACCTATATACTGCTCATCGGCGTTGCGCTGCTGGTGACCGTGCTCATATTGCTCACCGTTTTTACGCGGCGCGAGAAGGAAGCGCCGAAAAAAACGATGAGTGCTGACATCCTTGCTGATGAGTTAGGGAGACACAAAAGGGAGAACGCCCGTTTGAACAGTGAATTGAAGCGGCTGATATCAATGAACAATCTCTTCTTCGCCTCAATGATCCGCCTTACCGCGCGTATGAACCCCGAAGAGATCGCCAATGCAACGGTTGACCTACTTGCCAATCAGCTCGAAACCGATGAGCTCGCCGTATTTCTGTACGATAATGCGAAAAAACACCTGAGCCTGGGCGCCCAGCGTGGTTTTGACCAGAAGTCGATGGAGAAGGTTCTCTACAAGTTGGGCGAAGGGAAGGTTGGCTTTGCGGCGGAGAGACGGTACCCGGTAGGGAAGTGGGAATTCGAGCCTGAGGTTTATGAAGTTAAGGCAGAACCGTATGAGATATTCTGTCCGGATATATGTTATCCGCTGTTATGCCAGGATGAATTGTTCGGGGTTATCGCGATATGCCGGGACGGCAATTTTGACGAGCGGGAGAAGAATCTGCTGGGCGTCGTGTCGACCATGGCCGCGGCCGCGCTCAATAACACGCGCACTTATGAAAGAAAATCGCATGAGGCATCTCTTGACCCGCTCACGAAACTGTCCAACATCCAACACTTCAAGGAACTGTTGCAAGAGCAATTGAACCGGGCACGCAGGGATCGCTTGAAGGAGGAGAAAGAAGAGTTTAAGCGACACCCGGATGGACGTTCACGGGGCGGGCAGGACCGCGATAAAAAGTACAGTATTGCGATCACGATCCTCGACCTGGATAGATTCAAGGATTACAATGATTCGCTGGGCCACCAGGCAGGTGACGAGCTGCTGATCAGACTGGCAAAGGACTTCAGGGATCATTTCGACGAAAAAGACGAAATCGCCCGCTATGGAGGGGATGAGTTCATCATTATGAGCCCGGGCATCGGGAAAGAGGATAAGGCACGTATGGTGGGCAACCTCCTGCGTGACCTGGAAATGTATGACTACGGCTACGGGCAACCCAGGAGAAAGGTCACCTGCTCGGCCGGCGTCGCTGGTTTCCCCGAGGACGGTGGAACCGTTCGGGATTTGATCAAGGCGGCGGATGATGCTCTGTACGAGGCAAAAAACGCGGGCCGCAATACGGTGCGCGTCCATTATCCGAAAGTCAAGAAGATTTGAAGGGCGTGGTAGAAAGGTGTCGGGTATCGACCACACATAGTACTCACGTTTTGACGACAATGGAGTGATGGAAAAGACCGCGGCTAAGATCATCAAGGCAATATCGAAGCTCGCCACCAGGGGGATCAACCTGATGGAGGTCTGCGGCACGCACACAATGGCCGTGGCAAAATCAGGCATGAGATCTCTGCTGCCCGACGATCTACATCTGCTCTCGGGGCCCGGTTGTCCGGTTTGCGTCACGCCCCAGGAAACCATAGACTACGCGATCACGCTGGCCGAACAGAAGAACGTGATAATCACGACATTCGGCGATATGGTCAGGGTACCCGGCTCCAGGCGGAACCTTGAGGCACTTGCGCCGCGCGTTGTTTACTCGCCGCTCGATGCGCTGAACGTTGCGCAGGAGAACCCGAGTAAAGATGTGGTATTCATCGGCGTGGGTTTCGAGACAACATCCCCGACCATTGCGGCAACGATCATGGCGGCGGCCAAGAAAGATATTCGCAACTTCTACGTGCTCCCCGCATTCAAACTCATCCCCCCGGCCCTGGATTTCATCGCCGGGTCGTCTGAGATAAACGTACATGGCTTCATCCTTCCCGGGCACGTTTCGACGATCATCGGCAGCGCGCCCTATGAATTCCTGGCCGAGAAGTATCACATACCGGGGTGCATAACCGGTTTTGAGCCGATCGATATCCTGCAGGGAATTCTGGTGCTCGTCAGGCAGATCACAAGCGGCGAGAGCAGGATCTCGATCGAATACGAACGAGCGGTCCGGCCCGAGGGCAATCCCAGGGCCCTGGAACTGCTCTACTCGGTCTTCCAGGTGTGTGACAGCCGGTGGCGCGGGATCGGCTGGATAGGGGGGTCTGGTTTAAAGATTTCTGAACCGTACGCCCGGTTCGATGTCGCAGGCAAATATCACATCGAACTGCCCGAGTCGGCCGAACCCAAGGGGTGCATATGCGGGCGCGTGCTCCTCGGGCTCAACATGCCGTTTGATTGCGCCCTTTTTGGCGCATCGTGCACGCCATTGTCCCCGGTTGGTCCTTGTATGGTATCTTCAGAAGGATCATGTGCCGCCTACTACAAATACGGAGACCCCAAGAACGATAGGCACAGCAGGGCAATTCGCAGCGATGGAAGGCGGCGGCGGCGAAGCAAGGCGTAGGTGGTCGGTCGATAGTTGAGCATTCGGTTTGATGAAGACAATATCAAAACAACTGGTCGAAAAATTCAATGAACTGCTTGCGCCATGCCGGGTGTGTCCACGCGAGTGTGGTGTGGACCGGATAAAGGGCGAGCTCGGCAGCTGCGGCGCCGGTCTGGAACCCGAAATCTCGTCGTATCATCGGCACTTCGGTGAAGAGCCGCCGCTCGTCGGCCTGCATGGTTCGGGGACGATATTCTTGACGCACTGCAACCTGCACTGCGTCTACTGTCAGAATTACGAGATCAGCCAGCTGGGTATGGGCCGGAAGACGACACTCGAAGGACTTGCCCGGATGATGCTGCGGTTGCAGGAGCTGGGCTGCCACAATATCAATCTCGTAACGCCCACGCCCTGGGTTCCGCAGGTCGTAGCGGCTCTGGCAATGGCCCAGGATCAGGGGCTGGCACTGCCGGTCGTCTATAATTGCGGCGGTTATGAAGCGGTACCGACCCTGAGACTGCTCGAAGGCATCGTCGACATCTATATGCCCGACATCAAGTATGCCGATAATGCGTTCGCGGCCCGGTACTCCGGAGCAGATGACTACTGGGATGTGGTCCGGCCGGCGTTGAAGGAGATGCACCGCCAGGTCGGCGACCTCGTCGTGGAGAAAGGGATCGCGCGAAAGGGGCTCTTGATCCGCCACCTGGTTCTGCCCGACAATATCGCCGGCACCAGACAGTGTTTTGAATTTATAAGCCGGGAATTATCGAAGACGACCACGGTGAATGTGATGGCACAATACTATCCGACCTTCAGGGCGGGCCAGCACGCTGCTCTGAACCGGCGCATTACGACACAGGAATACCGCAGGGCGCTCGAAGAATCACGCAGGCTTGGTCTCGACGCGGGATTCAGGCAGACGATCGACACGATTTTCCGCGAGATCGTGCCGGAATGGACCGACGATCTGAAGGACACGCCCGGTCCGTGATCGTCCACATGCGGTATTGACTTGACCGCGGATTTGGCTATGCTAATCATGGGCAGAGAGCCTGCTCAATAATCCGTGGTGTTTGACGGTCGATATTTGTCCACCATTCAAGAACAACCTTAGGAGGAATAATTGAAGGTTCATGAGTATCAGGCAAAGGAGATATTCAAGAAATACGGTATCCTGACACCCAGGGAAAAGATGTGCCGCACGGTCGATGAAGTGCTCGGTGCGTCAAAGGAGATCGGCCTTCCCTGTGTGATCAAGGCGCAGGTCATGGTCGGCGGCCGGGGTAAGGCCGGGGGCATCAAGATCGCAAAGAATGAAAATGAAGTGAAGGAGCACACGTCGAGCATTCTGAACATGGAAATAAAGGGCATTCCCGTGAAGAAGGTTCTCGTCTCGGAGGCGATCGATATCGGTACCGAGGCTTATCTCGGCATCATCATCGACCGCGCTGAAAAGAAGACCGTGGTGATGGCGTGCAAAGAAGGCGGGGTCGAGATCGAGGAGATCGCCCGGCAGAGGCCGGAGGCGATATTCAAGGTCTATGCCGATTCGCTGCTCGGGCTCATGCCCCACAGGGGCAGGGAGGTCGGATTGTTCCTGTATGCGGATCCCAAGTTGGCCTTCGAGTGCGCGGCCGTTACCTCGAAGTTGTACAAAATATTCACGGATCTCGATTCTTCGCTGGTCGAGATTAACCCGCTTGTTGTCGACAAGTCAGGCCGGCTGATTGCCCTGGATGCAAAGCTCAACTTTGATGATAACGGTCTCTTTCGGCATCCTGATGTCGAGGCGATGCGCGACCGCGAGAGCGAGGATGAGAACGAATTGTTGGCAAAGGAGCAGGATCTATCTTACGTGCGTCTCGCCGGGAATATCGGGTGCGTGGTCAATGGTGCCGGTCTCGCAATGGCAACCATGGATCTGGTTAAACACTTTGGCGGTGAACCGGCGAACTTCCTCGATATCGGGGGTTCTTCTTCACCCGAGAAGGTCATGAACGCACTGCGGATTCTCTTGAAGGATGAGAATGTCAAAGTAATCTTCTTTAACATATTTGGTGGTATCACGCGCTGTGATGATGTCGCCAACGGGATTCTCGAGGCAAAGAAAACGCTGAATATCAAGCACCCGATCGTTGCGCGCCTAACCGGCACCAACGAAGACAAAGCGATGGAGATACTCAAAGAGGCGGGTTTGATATTTGCCAAGACAATGGATGAGGGCGCTCAGAAAGCCATCGAGCTCTTGAAGTAAGGAGAAAGGAGCAAAATGAGTATTTTTGTCGGAAAGGACACCAGGTTGCTCGTGCAGGGCATAACGGGCAGAGATGGCAGTTTCCACACCATGCAGATGGTTGCGTACGGCACCAAGGTGGTCGCTGGTGTAACGCCGGGCCGGGGCGGGCAGAAAGTCGAGGGCGTGCCGGTCTTCAACAGCGCGGCCGAAGCAGTCAGCAAGACCGGCGCCAATACTTCGGTCATCTTCGTGCCGGCGAAATTCGCGGCCGACGCGGTTTACGAGGCCGCTGATTCGGGCATAAAACTGATCGTCTGCATTTCCGAGGGCATCCCGGCCATCGACATGGTCAAGGTCGTCGCCTATATCAAAGACAAGGCTTGCCGGCTGATCGGGCCCAATTCACCGGGCGTTGTTTCGCCCGGCGAGGCGAAAGTCGGCATTCTGCCGGGGCATATTTTCAAACGGGGCAGCGTCGGTGTCGTATCGAGAAGCGGTACCCTGACGTACGAGATCGTCGATCAGATAACGAAGACCGGGCTTGGACAGTCGACCTGTCTGGGGATCGGCGGCGACCCGATCATCGGCACGAAATTCATCGATTGCCTGGAATTGTTCGCGCACGATAAGGATACCGAAGCCGTGGTCATCGTCGGCGAGATCGGCGGCCGTGACGAACAGGATACCGCGGTCTATGTGAAGAAGCATTTCAAGAAACCAGTATTCGGTTTCATCGCCGGCAAGACCGCGCCCGCGGACAAACGCATGGGCCATGCCGGAGCCATTATCTCGGGCACGGCGGGCACGGCCGTGGAGAAAACCAAGGCCTTTGAGGAGAACGGCATCAAGGTGGGCGAAACGCCGACTGACGTGGCGAAACTGCTGAAAAAACACCTGCGCTAAGAACGCAGGAACGATTGCAGAAGGGGTTTGGTTCTCGACAAGCTCGAACCGCAAGTAAGCAGTCAGTCTTCGAGTGAGTCCGCCGCTTTGTGGCGGACGAATCGAGAAGCAAGGCGGATCGCATATTATGTCTGGTATATCGTGGAAGTGGTATATATACATGATCGAATGCGAAGACGGCACATATTACACGGGGATGACCTGGAGGCCCGATTTACGGTGGACTCAGCATCTGTCCGGTCTGGGATCGAAGTACACGGCAAAACATAAGCCACGAAAATTGGTGTACCTGGAAGAGCACGATAATTTCGAGCAAGCACGAAAGCGCGAACGTCAGATAAAGAACTGGCGGCAGGAGAAGAAAAGAAAACTCATCGATGGATCTTGGGGCAAATGGTAACGGTTTGGTTCTCGACAAGCTCGAACCGTAAGTAAGCAGTCAGTCTTCGAGTGAGTCCGCCGCTTTGTGGCGGACGAATCGAGAAGTACAGGTATTGAATTAAGTAATATTGCCGTTGCGCTCAGCTGGCAATGCCATGGTGTCCGCGGTTTCCTCCGATAAGTATATGAGCATTTTATTCAGCGTTCCATAAGGAAGTCCCGTGTTGTTCTTCGACAACACGGGATGCGCAATTTTGCAGTCAAATCACAGATTTGAGCAAAATTGACAGCGGTGGGATTTGTCCCGCCCAACTCCCCTGGCAGTATCACGTCGCTCGCTGTCTAACTAGATGTTGTTTAGGATTTGGAATTTTGATATTCGGATTTGTTCCCCCTTGCGGGGATTCTCGCAAATACAATCAAATCAGAGATTTGAGTATTTGCGGAATAGGATTTCGAAATTCGGATTTCGGGTTTGTTCGTTAGTCGGGGCGGTGGGATTTGAACCCACGACCTCATGGTCCCAAACCATGCGCGCTAAGCCGCTGCGCCACGCCCCGCGGTCTTGGTATTATATCTCGCAACCGGCCAAAGTCAACAGAAACTGCGCAGTTTCTTGACTCGGGTCGATTTATCAGTATAATCTACAATGCGGATGCTTATTCTGAGCGGCAACGATGCGCTGCGTGAGCAGGTCGGTGATATCCGCCCCCTGGAGCAAGCGATCATGCAATATATCGAAGCGCGGTGTGATTACGAAATATCCTTCTGCTATTATGATACGCCCAACAAGTACCGGATCAAGCCGGTGGCCAGGGAGGCCAAAGCGATACGGGAGTACATTCTGCGGGTCGAAAAGAAATGGGGTGAGATCGATTTTCTTCTTCTCTTGGGCGGTGATGGGGTGGTGCCTTTTTTCCGGCTCGACAATCCGTGCGATGATGGTGATGAGAATGTTCTTTCTGACAACCCCTATGCCTCGCGGGACGACAATTTCATCATCCCGGAGCGCGTTTGTGCGCGTATCCCGGACAACAGGAGCGGGGATTTCATCGCAAGGCAATTGACCAAGGCGAAATCGTTCCACAATAAGTCATTCGGGTTGACCGCCCGGGTCTGGCTGCTGGCCTCGGAGAACGTGTACCGGTCGATCGGTAAACCCGGCGAACTGAAGATTTCGCCTCCGGTAACGGAGGAGAAGTTCAGAGCGGACTGGCTGCAGAAGAGAGATTATCTGTATTTCAATGTGCACGGCAGCAAAGCGTCGGCGAATTGGTATGGTCAGGACGCTGGTGACTATCCGGTGGCAATGGCGCCGCGGAACGTAATGGGGGCGGCCGGAGTCGTTGCCTCAGAATCGTGTTACGGTGCATATATTATCGGCAAGACACAAGATGATGCGATATGCCTGAAATTCCTCGCCGAAAAAGAGATCCTTGGATTTTGCGGCTCGACGACGATCGCGTATGGTCCGGCCGCACCGCCTTCGGGTGAGGCAGACCTGCTCGTGAAATACTTCTTTGAATACCTGCAACAGGGCCTCACGCTCGGCGAGAGTCTGAAGAATGCCAAACTGGACTTCGCGCGCAAGTCATTGCGCCGTCGCGGGTTTCTTGATGATGATGACCAGAAAACACTGCTCCAATTCGTGCTGTACGGTGACCCGATGCTCTGCGCGTTGGATGAACAAGTGAGGGTATGATATGACGATCGACCGACAGCATTTAGATAAGATCAAGCAGAAGATCGCCGACGAATATCCGGAGTTCAAGGACATCGAGCCTCAGATATCCGAAAAACGGATCAAGCCGCAGGAAAGCGTGTACGAGAAACTCGACATGGGCGTGCCCAAGCAGTTCATCAATGTTTACCGGCTCAGGTTCGAGCGGACCGTCACGACCACGGACAAAGTGCCTATTGAACGGATCCTGCTCGTGACCCTCGATGAGAATTTCGAGATAATCAAGATCGCGGAATCGAGATGATAAGGGGCACTGAAGATACGAGATATGCCTATGTAAACGGCATCATCAGATCCCGTGAAGCGCGGCTGTTGACCAGGGCGCATTTTGACCGGCTGGTTGCCGCTGACTACACGAGTTTCAGCACGATCCTTTCGGATACGCCTTACCCCGGGCCGCAGGAACTCCCGGATTGTCTCCAGCGCGAAGAGAACGCGGTGCGCCGTTTCTTCGACCGCTTCTGCATCACGGATGAAGCGCGGCACTTCATTGAGTGGCCCGAACAGATCCATAACCTCAAGGTGAAATTGAAACAAGGCGGCGAGGAATTGCTTTATGAGGGAGGAACGGCTGTGGTTGAATCATGGCCCGGCGTGCTCGATGAAGTGGCGAAGTACGCGATTGACAAGGACCCGTTCGTTCTTTCGACGAATCTCGACCGGGTCTTGTGCGAGCGCCTCTACGAAGAGGCGGTGTTCGAACCGTTCTTCCAGGGGTATTTTGAAACTTATTGTGATCTTGAGAACATCCGCAGTTTTTTTAGAGCAAGGCAGTTTGAGAACAAGCGCGAGATCTTTGAGCAGGTGCACATACCGCTGGGCCGGCTGGCGCTCGGTTTCATGATCGCGAATCTCGATGCCGCGCAGGATCAGTTGGCGCGGTCATTCTTCAACACGCCCTATGCGGCGATCGTCGAGAAGGGCGGCGTCTATTTTGAAGAGAACAACTCCTTTCTACGCCTGGAGAGATTGTGCGAAGAACGCCGGCTCGGTTATTTGCAGCAGGCCAGGCGCATGACATTCGGCGTCGAACCGCTTTTTGCGTATTACATGTTCAAGATGAGTGAAGTAACGAAATTACGCCAGGTCTATTGGGGTAAACTGAATGAGGTGTCGGGTGTTGATCTGAAGGAGAGCATTCCTGATGTCTGGTAAACCATTGGCCATTGTCGGCAAGCGTGAAACGGTGATGCCGTTTCTCGTGACGGGCGCAAGCGTGACGTATGTCAAGGAAGGTGAATGCGCCGGGGTCGTGGAGGGTCTGATCCGGGAAGGCACGGAAATAATTCTATTCACGGAAGAGTTCATCGAAGAGCTCAGTGAGATTCTGGCGAAATACCGCACCGAAACGCTCCCCTGTTTGATCCCGATCCCGTCGGGCCGGGGCAAGACGAATACTGCCGTTGAAAGGATCAGGGGGATCATCAAGAAAGCAGTTGGCGCGGATATATTTCTGGAGGAATAATGAGGAAAGGCGAGATCACGAAGGTATCCGGACCGCTGGTCGTGGCCAAGGGGATGACGGGCAGCAAGATGTATGATGTCGTGCGCGTCAGCGACGAAAGGCTGGTCGGCGAGATCGTTGGTCTTGCCGGGGACTTAGCTTCGATCCAGGTCTACGAGAATACGTCGGGTATCGGTCCGGGCGAACCGGTAGATATGACCGACGAACCGCTCTTCGTCGAGCTGGGTCCGGGACTTATCGAGTCGATCTTCGACGGTATTCAGCGGCCGCTGGATATCATCAAAGAGATTACTGGTGATTACATCACGAGGGGAATTGAGGTGTCTGCCCTGGAGCGCAAGAAGCAGTGGCACTTCAAACCGGTCGTGAAGCCGGGGGTTGAGGTCGGACCCGGCGACATCATCGGCACTGTGCAGGAGACCGCGCTCGTTGTGCACAAGATTCTCGTGCCGCCGAACAGGGGGGGTAAGGTCAAGGGAATAAAGGAAGGCGATTTCCTGGTGACGGATACTGTCTGCACCCTGCAGAACAAGGAAGGGGACCATGATCTGACCATGATGCACCGCTGGCCAGTGAGGATCCCGAGACCTTACAAGGAGAGGCTTGCGCCTTCGTTGGTCTTGTCGACCGGACAGCGCGTCATCGATACATTCTTTCCGATCGCGAAAGGCGGCACGGCATGCTGCCCGGGTCCTTTCGGGTCAGGCAAGACCGTCATTCAGCATCAGCTGGCAAAGTGGGTGGATGCCGAGATTATCGTCTACATAGGCTGTGGTGAGCGGGGCAACGAGATGACA
>JACUUY010000217.1 GCA_014859085.1 Caldifarciminota bacterium | reverse complement strand
AGCGAGTGGCCCCGCGTATACGGATCGCGCATTTCAATTGCCTGGACGAGCGAGTAGACCGACTCGAAGTTCATTTCATGAATCCGGTCGATGAACTGCGCGCGGTCCAACGCGATCGCAACCTGGCTGCCCATTGTCTTCACAAATTCAATATCGTCCTTTGAATATTTGCGCGGCCGTTTGAGATATAGCGCCAGCGCGCCGATCGGCACGCCGCCTTTCGAGACGATTGGCGTGCCGACATAGCCGGTGAAGCCTTCTTTTTTCAACAACGGGATGAATCCAGCATTTTCATCCTCGGCGAACTTGTCGATGATCAACGTTCTCTTGTTTTCAATGACCGATTTGATGAATTCATTGCCGTCGGCGCTGATTTGCGCCTGGAATTCACAACTCAGGTTGTGCGTCTTGAGCACGTTGAGCTTACGGCCCGCTTTGTCGTATTTGTATATGCCTACCGCGGCAGGCTGGATCGTTTGGTTGAGTTTGTCCATGACCGCGTTGATCACGCCGTTGTCGCTGAGACTCGAGAGCATCACGCGCTCAATATCGCGGATAGCTTTGGATAGAGCCAGGGTCTTCTGGTGCGTCTGGAAAATCCTCGAAACGAAGATCAACCCCAGGAACATCGACGTACCGACGAACAGGGTAAGGATCTCCGGTTTGATCCCCACTGGAATGCCGGCCAGATCCATTGACTTCACTATCCCCATGAGCAGGAGCGGGATGGCGATGAAGAGCCAGCCCGGAGCAGATGACTTGCTTGCCTGCTTCAGCGCCCAGAGGGCAGATGCTATTTGAAGGATTATGGCCGCGATGATTATTGTCATTTAAGTCTCCGTTCCTATACATAGCAATATCCGTGCCAGGTACGGAGGATACGGTTTATCGGGAGATTAGGTCAAAAAGGTTGGGGGCCTAAGCGCGAAAAGTGTGCCAAAATGGCACACTTGAAGGGGGGTCTGGGGATGATAATAATAACAACGCCCATACAGCATCAGGTGTGCCAAAATGGCACACTTCTGACACGTGCCCAGACAGAATTCTTGGCAGACCTGTATTTTTACGCAACACAGGCACAAGATGCCTGATCCTGCGCGGCTAAATCTTCTATTCCTCTAAGCTCGCCTCGTACTCCTAAGTATCAGAATTACAGCGCTTCTATCTTAGCGCGTACGCTTTGTGCCAGCCCAATTCCCTTACCGAGGCAATGCCGTTCTTGAACAGGCGGAGCTTCTGCTCCGGCGCCCGGTGCCTGAGCTTGAGCACGATCTTTTCATCATCCCGGTAAGCGATTTCGCCACGATATTGCGAGCCATCGAGCATTCTAACCTGGTATAGATGCAAAACCTTCATTGCTGCTCCTTAGGCAGTCCACGGCGATGGCGGCGGTGCCTCTGGGCCAACGTCGGGCGATGGCGGCGGTGTCTCAGGGCCAACAGTGCAGAGCAGCGGGGAAGGTGGCGGTGTCTCAGGGCCAACGTCGGGCGACGGCGGCGGCGTCTCAGGGCCAACCGCAAAGGAAACACTGACAATGAGCAACATTGCCGAAATGCATGCTAGCAGCCTCTTCATATGACTCTCCTTTCCTCTATGTAACCTATTGATCATAACTGTCATACTTTGCATAGCACTCCTCATCTCAGCGCAAAGGCCTTGTGCCAGCCAAGTTCTTTGACCGAGATGATCCCGTTCTTGAAAAACCGTAGTTTTTGCTCTGGAGTTCTATGCCGTAGCCGGAGCACAAGTTTCTCCTGGTCCTTGTAGGCAATCTCGCCCTGATATCTAACTCCGTCTACTGTCTTGACTTCATAAACGTGCAAGACTTTCACGTTATACCTCCAATGATTTGATTTGGCTTCAAACCCTCGTGCCGCGCGTGGTGACAGAATTCCCTACCTAATACCAGTCAATCTTGTGTAATTATCGCGAAACCATGAATGATGTCAACCGTGCTAAAGAGTACTTAAGTGTCAAGTGGGTTCTCATTAGAATTAAGTCATGTACACATTAATCCTAACGATATTGCATCCTACTTACCATCAAAGGACAGAATACTGTCGTTTACAATATCGAATTTCTTTATATATCGATGCAAACTGCGGCGGCCAATGTGCAGTAACTTCGCGGCTTTCGTGATGTTCCAGCTTGCAAGATTCAACGCCTCGATCACCGCTTCTTTTTTGATGTCTTTGAGGGGCATAATTTCGGCGGTCTTTGTTT
>JACUUY010000062.1 GCA_014859085.1 Caldifarciminota bacterium | reverse complement strand
AACGACTGAACACACCCGGCGCACAACCCTTCTTACGCGTCCGCGGCACCATCAAATGCTCAATCAAACCAAACTTCGTCAACAAATTCCGCGACCGATAACCATTACAATAATCCCGCCGCACCCGGGTCCGCTCATGACGCCCCGCCTGCGTTTAGAATAATCAAACGGATTATTCATAGGTGTGTCCTCCTTTTCAGCTCACCATGAGCCGATATTGAACACAACACAAGGAAGGATACACCTCTTTCTTTAACGTTCAAGAGAAATTCACACACAATATTATACACTACCCCCTCATCATGTATTCTTGACATCACTTGTTTTCTAAATATACTTAACCACATGGGAACAAAATACATATTCG
This sequence comes from Caldifarciminota bacterium, assembly GCA_014859085.1. Lineage (GTDB taxonomy): Bacteria > Hydrothermota > Tepidihabitantia > SM23-42 > SM23-42 > SM23-42. The sequence continues at coordinate 13,222 of JACUUY010000062.1, read as the reverse complement.
TGACAGGCGGCGTGGTTTCTTCACTGGGCAAAGGAGTTGCGACCGCTTCGATCGGACTGCTGCTGAAATCATACGGCCTCAAGGTCACACTGCAGAAGATCGATCCCTATATCAATATCGATCCGGGTACGATGAATCCGTACCAGCACGGCGAAGTGTACGTCACGGAAGACGGTTCAGAGTGCGATCTGGATATTGGTCACTATGAACGCTTTCTGCACGGCGCTTTGACCCGCGACAACAATATTACGAGCGGGCAGATATACAATTCGGTCATTACCAAGGAGCGGCGCGGTGAGTATCTTGGAAAGACCGTCCAGGTCGTTCCGCACATAACGGACGAGATAAAATCACGGATCATGAAACTGGCCGGCTCGAACAGCGTTGATGTCGTGATCACCGAGATCGGCGGAACCGTGGGCGATATCGAGGGACAGCCGTTCCTCGAGGCGGTGAGGCAGATGAGGCTGGATCATGGCCGGAACAACACGATGTATGTACATCTTACTTTCGTTCCTTATATCAAAGCGGCTCGTGAGTTCAAGACAAAACCCACTCAGCACTCAGTACGTGAATTGAGGGCGATCGGCATCCAGCCCGACATACTCCTCTGCCGCAGTGATTCATGGCTGACCGATGAGGAGCGAAAGAAGATATCGCTGTTCTGCAATGTAACGAACGAAGCCGTGATCGACGCGGTTGATGTCGAATGCATATACGAAATACCGCTCATTTTCCATAAACAGAAACTCGATCAACTGATCGTTGACCTCCTGGGGCTCGATGTCGGAGAACCCGATCTTGAAGAGTGGCGGCTCTTCGTCGAGCGCGCCAAGTCTCCAACGAAGACCGTTGAGATCGCGGTCTGCGGCAAGTATGTCGAATTGAGGGATTCGTACAAGAGCATCATAGAGTCGTTGTATCATGCGGCCGTGGCCAATGACGCGCGCCTGAAGATAAAATGGATCGATACCGATAGGATGGAGGACGATATCCAACTCAGTAATACGCTCGCGCTGTCCGACGGCATATTGATCCCCGGGGGTTTTGGCATACGCGGTGTCGAGGGTAAGATAAAGATCGTGAAGTACGCACGCGAGAATAAGAAACCCTTCCTTGGCATCTGCCTCGGGATGCAGTGTATGGTCATCGAATACGCGCGCAACGTGTGCGGCATGAAGGGTGCGAATTCTACCGAATTCGATGACAATACATCGTATCCGGTTATTGATTTGCTGCCCGAGCAGAAGAAGATCAAGGCGCTCGGAGGTACAATGAGGCTGGGAAACTGGCCGTGTCAACTTGAACCGAAGACCCTTGCCCGCAAGATCTACGGCCGGGACGTGGTTGAGGAAAGACACCGCCACCGCTATGAGGTCAGCCCCAAATACCTGAAGGCCTTGAGCGACAAGGGTCTTATATTCTCGGGTCGATCGCCGAACAAAAAACTGATGGAAATAGCCGAGATCAGCGGGCATCCATTCTTTCTCGGCACCCAGTTCCATCCTGAGTTCACTTCGCGTCCGCTGGCGCCATCCCCTGTTTTCTATAATTTCATCGGCTCGTCGATGAAGAAAGCATGACGCAGGTTACTGCCGAGGGTCTATTCCTTGTTCTGCTCTGTTGTCTGTACTGGGCGTGCCGTGACCGGCGGCGCCACCTGCAGAGCCGTATCGGCCGGCAGGCATTCAGAAACACATATGAGGTCGGCCGCAATATTTTCTTCATGCTCAGAAAGAACAGATTGAGATTGACCGGTGACACGAGCGTTCTCAATCGCGGATGCATTCTGTATTCATTCCATTTCGGCGTCTGGGAGTCGATGCCCTGCACGCTCAAGAGATTGGGGTACAAGGTCGGCATCATCGTCAACCGGTACTACAAACCCGGCGGCTCGATCCTTGCGCGGCTCTGTGATTACCTGCTGCTGCGCTGGCGTTCCGCAGCCGGCGTCAAGGTCTTCTATGCGGAAAACACGCTGGGGATCGTCCGGTTTCTCAAGTCGGGCGGCATCTTCGGCATGCTCGTTGACGGCAATACTCTCCACCAGAAAGAAGGCAAAGCGAGGAAACTGGCAACGATATGCAGGGTTCCGCTCGTGCCTTTCGCGGCTTATCGTTCTAAGGGACAGGGGATCCTCGAGATCGGCTGCGATCTTGCGAGCATTATCGGCGCCAAGCCGCTCGATTACCTTTGGGCTTACCGTTCTCGATGACAAAGACGGACAAATTGATCCTGTCCTTGCTGGCGGTGTTATGCACCGTCATCGGGTGTGAGGACAAAGAAATAGAGGAACGGTTGCCCAAAGATACCCCGAAGGTCTTTCTGGAAAAATTGTCACTGACCGAAACCAAGAGCGGGCAGAAGTTGTGGACTCTCACTGCCGATCGCGCCGGTGTATACGATGAGATAATAAAGGCCGAGGAGGTGATGGTCCGTTTCTATGACGAGGATGAAACAGAGTTCTCGGTATTAAACGCGCCGCGGGGTGAGCTTAACACGCGCACCCATAACATCCTCGTGACGGATAACGTAGTCGTCGTCACCAGCGACTCCACGATTTTGCATGCCGATTCGCTATTCTGGATCAATGATTCGGCGAAGATATTGACCGATTCCTACGTTAAGATCATGAAAAAAGACGGTACGGTCATCGAAGGCAGGGGGTTGAAGACCGACCCGCGCCTGAGCCGGATCGAGGTGATCGGTGAGATAAAGGGTCTTTCGCCCATAGTGCTGCCCGATATTCGCAAATGAGACTGAGGGAGAGGGCGTTTGTGAAGCCCGTAGAGCGCTTCCGCAATTACCATCCATGATCGTTCTTTTCTTGATGGCGCTGACCCCGTTCCGCGCGGACCGCGTGGAGATAATCGAGGAAGAACGCGAGCGTATCGTGTACCTGCTCGGCAACGTCGTGATCGAGAGTGATGAGGCGGTGATTACGTGCGACGAGGCACGGATCAGCGAGGCGCACGGCTGGGTGAGGCTGTCCGGTGCCGTAAAAGTGCTGGACGCCAACGGCGAGATCAATGCAAGATCAGCAACATACTACTTTAACGAGAACCGCGCTTATCTCAGCGACAGCGTTATTATCGTCACGGCCCGTGAGCGGATAATGTCCGACTCCCTGTACTATGATGGAACGAGAAACTGGGTAGAGATGTACGGTGATGTTCTGATCGAGGATGATAGGAATAACATGGTCGTCTCGGGGGAGAGTGGTTGGTACGATCTCGCGCGGGATGAAGGATCTCTGTCCGGCGACCCTGAGTTGCGGATCATGCGTGAGGACAAAACGCCTATTGTCGTATATGCCAATGCTTTCGCGCTGCTCACCAGGGATGATCAGTTCCGCGGTTACGATGCGGTACGAGCGGTCATTGACAGTATCAATATCCAGTGTGATACCGTTTCGTATGATCTCAGGTCCGAAGCGGGAGAGATGGTGCGCCCGGTCATCCGGGAGAAGAACAATGAGTTGACCGGCACGCGCGGTGAGTTCAGGCTGAGGAACAGGGAGATAGAACTGCTCGATGTGGTCAATGGTCGGTCCGTGTACTACACGAAAGAAGGATCGAAGAACACGGTTGAGGGCGGGAGGATCGCTGTTACCTTCAGCGAAGGCCGGGTTGTGATGATCCGGGTCGATAGCCTGCCCAGGGGTGTCTTATATCTGAAGAGGAGTCAGGAAGGTGCTGTCGACTAAGGATCTTACCAAGTCGTTCGGACGGCGCCTGGTCGTGGACCGGGTCAACCTGGATATCAACCGGGGCGAAATAGTCGGTTTGCTGGGGCCTAACGGTGCCGGCAAGACCACGACCTTCAACATGATCGTTGGTCTGCTAAGACCGAAGAACGGCCATATTTTCCTCGACGGCAAGACGATCACGGATCTGCCCATGTACCAGCGTGCAAGAATGGGCATTTCCTTTCTCTGCCAGGAGCCGAGCGTCTTCAGAAAATTGAAGGTTGCCGAGAACCTGATCGCGGTCTTTGAGATCATCGGCGTGAAGAGACCGGCCGCCGACGAACGCGCAGCATCATTGCTGAGAGATTTCAATCTCGAGCACGTGAAGGACCAGAAGGCCTACACGCTGTCCGGCGGCGAGCGGCGGCGCGTCGAGATCGCGCGCTCGCTGATAAACGATCCAAAATTCCTTCTGCTCGATGAACCATTCACGGGCATTGACCCCATTGCCCGCGCCGAATTGCAGGAAGTAATCCTGCGTCTGAAACAGCGCGGCATAGGCGTGCTCATTTCCGACCACAATGTCAGGGAAACACTCGAAATAACCGACCGTGCATACTTGATATACGACGCCCGGGTCCTGCTCTCGGGCAGCGCGCAGGCCCTGATCAATGATCCGAAGGCGCGCGAACTCTATCTGGGCTGGAAGTTCAGGATCTGAGCGGGCCGGGCGCCGATTGCCCGGTATGGAGTGACCCCACTGGGTTATCTAAGGAGGACTGTCTTCGCGGTCTGGGTGATGTCGTCGACGGTCCACTGCAAGAAGTAGACGCCGTTCGGCAGGGTTCTGCCCAGCCGGTCCACGCCGTTCCAGACGATAACGGCATCGTCGCCGATATTATCGAATTCCCGGACGAGCCGGCCCGTGACGTCGTAGACGCACAGAGTTCCATTCGACGCACGCCCTGCGCCGTCCGTCACGACTTGGCAATGGATGTGGAGCACGTTCCGGAACGGGTTGGGCATGGCCTTGAGCCGGATCTCGGGCACACCACCGCGTGCGAGGTCTTCCTCGATGCCGGTCGTGATGCTGAAGAAATGCATGATGGAATCGAGGAGCGCGGCGCGCGTGGACGGCGGCGTTCCGTCCGTCAGCAGACCGAGCTCGAACGAAGTGCCGACCGTGCGGTAGGTCCCGCCGTTGTAGGCAACGCCGCAATCATAGTAATCATTGCCGTCACGCAGGATGACGAACGCGTTCTGGTTTCCGGACGTGATATGATCCATCCAGCTGTTCTCGCCTCCGTATGCGAAGTACATTCCCGCGGTGAAGGTGGAGGCCTGGCCGACCACGGGCCCCATGTTGTTCGAGCCATCCGCGACCGCGTTGATGCCGAAGAGGGGGCAGAAATCGTAGCCGCCGAGCATCACGTCGTAATACCAGACATCACCGCCCTCCAGATACATACGGCCCCCTTGATCCTGCAGGTAATCGACGAGGGCCGCGGCCTGCGGACTGGAGCTATTGATGACGTGATTATTGGGATAGACGCCGCAGCATACCCAGACCGACTGGTAGAGACCGAGGTTGGCGGGAAGGATGCTGCCGTGCTCTCCGGAATATCCCAGAGCGGTCAATATCGCGTGCATGTTCTGACCGGGTGCCGGTGTCGGATCCGGATTCCAGACGTAGTAATGGAGCGCGCCGATGAACAATGAGAACTCCAGCGTATCGCAGTAGAATCCCTGATTCAAGATGAGCTGGAATCCGGCCGCCGTACCGGACGGCGTGCCGGCGCTCGCATGGACGATGAACGGATCGGCCGTGTTAGTCGCGCTGCCGGCCGGAGCCATTGGTGGGAACGTTCCGGCCGAGTCGATGATGCCGACGTACGGCGACGTGGCACGCAGGATTGCCCCGACCGTATCGATCATAGCCGTGCCGTCGTTCCGGACCGTCACCATCACGGTTACGGTCTCGCCGGGTTCGAAGGTGTTGTTTCCGTTGCCGCCGCTGAGCTGTGCGCTCAGAAATATGAGATCCGGGGCGTGCACGGTCTTGCTGAAATGGGACAACCAGACCGAATCGTCGGGGTCTGTACAGGCAAGCTGAAAGATGATCGCGTGCCGGTCCGGCGCGCCGGGCGCGACGCCAAACGCATATCCGTTGCTGCCGGTGAATGCCGAATCACCGCCGGCAACCGTGCCGAATCCTTTCACCGAATCAGTGATCGACGCGTAAGGATCGACCGAGCGCAGGGCGCCGGCAACATTGTGGGCGGTACTGTCGCCATAGTTCTTGACCCAGAGCGGCATGATGATCTGTTCGCCCGGATTGATCATGCCGTCGTTGTTGCCGCCGAGCGAATCATCGATCGACGACTTGAGGTGGACGACATAGGCGGTCGATGTAATAGTCACCATGGTGCTTTCATAGGGTTTGAGATTCTTCCCGGTCACGGTCACGAAAACAGTATCGTTCACGCACTGGGGGTGGATGCTGAAAAAGGCATTACCCGCGCTATCGGTCGAATCCACGGCATAGAGTACCGTGTCCGACTGGCCGCTGATACAGACCACGGCCCGGTTCACGGGCATGGAGCCGGCCGCGCGCGCAACGTTGACCACGAAATTCGCATTGCCGGCCGGTATCACCTGGGGGTGGTTCACGACGAGCGAACATGGTTTGCCGGTCCAGATGTTCATCTCAGGATCACCGAGCGTGGTGAACCCCCGGTACTCGCTTGCACTGTTGTACAGTGCATAGACATTTCTCCGGCCGCCTTCGCACGCTCGGCCAAAGGTCTGCTTGCCTTCGAGGAAGAGCGCGGTGAAGAAGCCGCGGGCAACCGCGCTGCGTAAGAACGTGATATAGCCGCTGCCCACGGTCGTGGTCGCGAAATAGCCAGCCGCACCCCGGGGGGTGTCCGGGGTGCCGGTCAGCAGCCATTTCTCCGCGACGGCTGCCGTGGCGCCGGTGCCCATGGTACAACAGGTGATCGATAACACGATCGGCAACTTCATGCCGTTCGCCGTCTGATCAGGAACGACCGAAAAAGGGGATGACCAGTTGTTCAAACCGGTCCCGCGGTAGAGCACAAAGCCGCGCCCGTTATTGACGGCCTGGATAACGCTGGCTGCGTTATTGCCCAGGCCGCATGAAAGGGTGTCGATCGTATGGTACTCGTTGGCCAGCATGAGGTTTTTCGCGTGACGCACATCATTCCAGTAGACCGTATCGTTGCCGACCGGCGGATACACGCCGTAGTCTTCATTGGCGATCAAACATGCATTTCTGAACCACAAAGAATCTGCGGTGAATGGTGTTCTTTCGTAGAGCAGGATCTTGTTGACCACGGTCTGCGCCTCGGTGTTGTTATGGACGGTCAATCGGCCGGACAGGATATCGTTGAACATGTCACCGTCCATGTCCGTGTAGTAGTTGTCCGATATCGTACCGCCGACCGTGGGCATGGGCAGGAGATTGGGGGCGCCGACCAGGAGCAGGTATTCGGGCTGGACCTCCCATGTGTTGTAGGCGTTCAATACGAAACTGCGGATCGCATCGGCCGTATAACCGGTCTCGGTCAAGGTGACGACCTTTGTCCGCATGCCCTTCTTGTGTTTCCATCGTGCGAGCGGCAGCACGTCGGTATAGAAGTAGTCATGCGTTATTATCAGGTAGCGTGCGCCGGTCTCCCGGGCCGCGGTTGCTGACCAGACAATAACAAGCACCAAGATCACATTTCGGATCATCCTGCAATAATATATTCCGCAAAAGACGCGTGTCAAGGAAGGTCGCGACCCAAAGAGGCCGATTGACCGCAAGCGTAGACATGACCGTGCGTGAATCATCATAGAACACAATGCTGCGCTTGACACTCATTTTCTTTGGATTATAATGGCATGTGTCAGATACTAGGGAGATCGTAGAACGCATCAAGGTCATGACCAAGCGCGCTAAGAGACTGGAAAGGTCGCTCCAGGAATACGATGAAATGATGTCCCGGCCGGCCGAGAACGCTTATCTCCTCCAGAAGAAGCTCACGGAGATCGAGAAGATCTTGCCGGCAATGCCTGATTCTGATCTGAAAGCGGCCCTCGATGTGTGGTTGAAAGATGAAAAAGCCGCGATCGAGAAAGCAAAAGATGATTTTCGCTTCCATTTCGGACAGCGTCTGAAAGAGCTGTTCGAGAAAGACGGTATCGCGGTGCGCGGGCAGTACCCACTGCTGAGGATCGGGATGTACACGCTGAGACTGAATTTCGAGTTCGGCGAGGCGGCGCTCTTCTTCGGCCCAGAAGTCGAGAAGGTCGAATCGAAGATCGCCCTGCACCCGCAGACGATATATGACCTCATCCGGCAATATGACCGTGAGGTCAGGACCGGGCCTGACGAGCTGGCAGGCGTGTACGATGATTTGGTCAGCGCATATGAACGGTGCCTGAAGATCGCGGGCAAGGTGTACGGCGATAAGGTCCTGGTCTCGGATGTTCTGAAGGAGTACGTATTCATGAGACAACCGAAGCAGTTCGGGATCGATGCTCGCCGCGCCAACTTCCGGGAATTCCCCCGCATCAAATTGAGCTACCTGTTGTACCAATTGAGAACCACAAACGTCGCGGAACGAGGCATACGTTTGCACGTCGCAACCTTCGATGCGACCACCGATAAATTGAGCTCGTTCTGGGTGCCCGACAACGAAGCGGGTGACGGCACGCACTGCGCATACATATCCTTCGAGACCCGGCAGCAGTGAGTATTTCATTATACAATGCAGAATGACGGTCTGGATCCTAATTTAGCCAAGGCGATAATCCACAAACTGGGGAGTTTCGGAACGCCGCCCGAATTCGGCATAGAGCATTTCAGTGTCGGCGTTGAGAATTATCTCAGGGTCATCGAGGATGAATACCTGAAGGGCATTCTCAAGTTCAACCTCTCGTCTTTCAAGTTGATAACCGGCAACTATGGCGGCGGGAAGACACACTTCCTCTACCTGGTCCGGGATATCGGCTGGCGCAACAACTATGTCACGAGCTACGTTACGCTGAGCCCGACCGAATGTCCCTTTGACCGACTGGAACTCGTTTACAAGAAAGTCGTGCAGAATCTCAGGACACCGGTCAGTGACCGTCTATGGGATCAGCCGTGGGATCTCGGAATTGACGTGCTACTAAAACACTGGGTAGGGACGGTGTCCGAAGGAGGCAATATCCTCTCGCAGATAAGGAGTTACGAGAGTTCCAGTTTCACAAACGGCGTGAAGGCGGCGGTCATGAATCTGCTGGCCGACAACGAGGAGGGATTCCAGGAAGTTGTCCAGTGGCTGAAGGGTGAGGAACTGCCGCGCGAGCTCAGGCTCAGCTACCGGATATCCGAACGCATCGACCGGAGCAATGCCTTCAGGATGCTGCGCAGTCTGGTACAATTTGTGAACTCCATCGGTTATGCGGGATTATTGTTGTTGTTTGACGAGGCGGAAAGAGGGATGAGCATCTCGTCGGCGCGCGACAAGCGGCGCGCACTCGATAACCTCCGGCAACTCATCGATGAGTGTGGTAATGCGCGGCTTCCCGGAGCAATGTTCTTCTATGCGATACCGGATGAGAATCTTCTGCTCGAGGGAAGCGGCGGTGTGTACGAGGCCTTGAAGCAGAGATTACGCTCAAGTTTTACGAGGATCAATCCGATGGGCGTGAAGATCAACATGGAGGACATCGGAACGAACACGCGTGACTTTCTGGGCGAATTGGGCGCCAGGCTGGCGGCGATATTCGAGGCTGCTTACGAATGCCGGCTCGAGCCGGGCCGGCGCAACGAATCCTTGAAGAACATGGTAGAGACTGCGTTGGAATTCCAGACGCTCGACGTCAGTTACCGGAGGATCTTCGTGGTTGGTGTCATTGAGATCTTCCATCGACTGAAGGCACAGACTGCGGCCATAAGCAAAGAAGAGGCGAGGGAGATCTTCCGCTCCAAAGTGCGGATGCTCACCGAGGCTGAGCGGGCGGAAGTCGAGAGCGAGGAATTCTGAACATCCCGGCGGGTCGCGCGGTATAAGACCGGTCGCAGGTACATCATGGACAAGCAAGAAAGTATAGTGGCGCATCCGATATTCGGCGAAGGCGTGGTCGAGGCCTCACGGTGGGATGGCACGGAATTGAGAGTGAGATTCCGGAGCGGCCTGCACCTGTGGCTGCCCGCGAAATGGTTCAGACAGATACCCGCGAAACATATCCATCTCGATCAGATATCTTCAAAACGGTTGCTGGAAGCATTCCGGCTTGGCATTGTGCCCCACATGGATATCGAGTATTTCACGTTCGGCCGCGGGTTCGAACTTTCCGAACTGGAGAAAGGGCTTGAGGAATTGAGGCGGGGCGCGGGCAGTGTCTACCTCATCGAGGGCGGCTATGGCTCAGGCAAGACCCACCTCCTTGAATACATGCGCCACCTTTCTTTGAAGCACGGTTTCGTGACCACGTGTTGTGAACTGAGCATTCAGGAGACGCCCCTTTCCCGGCCCAAGCGCATTTACCGTGAATTGGTGCATAATCTCAGGTTCATCAGGGATGGTTGCGAGTACGGATTCCGGGATCTGTTGAGAGAGATCGCGCCGGAGAACATCAAAGACCATTGTTTCTTGACCCCGGTACTCAGGTATATCAGGAACCTGGAGGATGATACGGCCAGGAATGAAGTATTCTGGCAGTGGATAGAGGGCGAGTCGACGAAGGAATACGCTACTGACCCGCGGTCACCGTTCAGGGTGCGGGGCGGCCAGAGAATACCGGCCCTCTACGATTTCTCCACGGCGGCTGACTTCTATACCTATCTGCTCAGCGGATTGAGTTATCTGACAAACCGGATCGGTCTGGGCGGGCTTGTCATTATCCTCGACGAGGTTGAGACCATGGCCCACATCTGGCATTACATTGAGTACGCGCGCGGCCTCTCTTTTCTCGAAGGATTGATCCAGGCGGCGCTCGATAACGATGAGTTGAAGACGCTCGATCGGCGGTTGCTGCACAACCGCGTCAGGCCCACGCCTTACGTCTACCGTGAACCGCACATCATGCTCATCCTCGCCTCGACGCCGGTCCACGGTTTGCGCGGTTTCACGTCCATCCACGACCTGATCGAGCGGCGGATCGTGCTGCGTCGGTTCAGCAATCCCGAATTAGAACTCGTGTTCAACAATCTATACGAGGTATATGTCTGCGCGTACCCCGAGTTTTCGATGATCGTGGCTCAACGGGAGAACATATTCAATGCCGCGTTGAAGAGGAGTTACGGTGAGCTGCGGGAATTCATCAAGTTCTCGGTCGAAGCATTCGACTGGTTCAGGTTCGGCAGGCCCGGCCAGTAGACCGGCGGTACAACCCGATCATGCACGATAGCCGGTCGATCAAGCAAGCGCTGTACAGGACCTGGATGCCGTTTTTCGGCCATTTCGGACGTTTCACGCCGGTCCAGGAGATCGCGATCCCGCAGATCCTGGCGAAGCGCAACGTCGTCGTCATATCGCCGGCCGCATCCGGGAAGACCGAAGCGGTCGTTGCCCCGGTACTGGAGAATCTGTTCAAGAAAGATGATCTTGACGGCGCAGCAAACAAACTGACCGTCCTCTATGTTTCTCCGACGCGTGCCCTGGTCAACGACTTGTACCGGCGGCTGCTCGGCCCGGTATCGTATTTGAACCTCACGCTCGGCATAAAGACCGGTGACCGGCCCCAGTTGAAGCGAACGGGAATACCGAACATCCTGCTGACGACACCCGAGTCCTTTGACTCTCTTCTGACGCGGCACCCCGGTCTTTTCCCGGATCTGGAGGCAGTAATCCTCGATGAAATACACCTCCTGGACAACGCACCGCGCGGCGACCAGTTACGGGTCCTGCTCAACCGGTTGCGCAGGATCAGGGATGCGCTGCAGTACTGCGCTCTCTCGGCAACGATCGATGACCTGAAGATAGGCGACCGGTATTTCCCGGATGGCCGGGTCTGTCTGCTGGAAGCACCGCGCGAGATCGAATACGTGCTCATCCCGGCTAAAGGGTTCGAGGCGCGCTTGATGGACGCCGCCCGGGAACGGGATCTCAAGAAGATCCTCGTGTTCTTCAACGCGCGCAGCCTTGCCGAGATCTACTCGCAGAGGCTGAACCGGCCGCCTTTCTCAGACGGGGTCTTCGTGCACCATGCGAGCCTGACCAAGGCGCGTCGGGAGGAGGTCGAAGAGGCAATGAATCGCAGCACGCGGGCGATCCTGTGTGCCACGTCGACCCTCGAGTTAGGCATCGATATCGGGTCGGTCGATTGCGTCGTTCTCTTCCGGCCGCCTTTCAATGTCTCATCACTGCTCCAGCGGATCGGCCGGGGCAACCGCCGGACTGAGAGGCTCTTTGCGATCGGCGTTCATACGAGCGACTGGGAGAAATCGCTCTTTCACACGTTCTTCGAATGTGCCCGCACCGGCCAACTGCATGAGCGGCGGTATGCCCCTGCCCTGTCGGTCATCCCTCAACAGATATACTCATACATGCATCAGCGACGCCGTATCGGTACGACAATGAAGAGCCTGCAGACCATCTTCTCTCCGGTTTTCAGCGAAGACACGGTGCGGAATGTCTTCCGACATCTGTATGCGGAGGGCAAGGTCGTGGAAGCAAGACCGGGCGTATATTACAACTCCGCACGGTTGGAGAAGAAGATCGACTGGGGGAAGATCCACTCGAATATCGCAGAAACGTCGTTCGGCGAGTATGATGTCTTCAACGTTACACTGGGGAATCTCATCGGACGCGTCTTCCATTTGCGCGAGAGGTTCGTGCTGGGCGGCAAGTGCTGGCAGATCGTTCAGATCGATGAGCGCGAGAAGAAGGTGTATGCGAAATACATCGGTGATGCGGCGGCCGTCGCAAAGATATTCGAAGGCAAGGGTGCCGGCTCATACAACTACCGGCTGGCGCCATTGATCAAGCGCCGGTACTTGCCCGGCCTCGGATTGAATGAATTCCCGTATGCGATCGAGGCGACCGGCACCAGTATCCTGCACCTGTTCGGCACGTTGTACGGTTTCATCCTGGCGGATGGACTGTGTCATGACGGGATCGAGGCGATGGATGTCGGGGGCAAATTGCTCGTGCTCAGCGGGCACATGCTGGACAGTGGACGTTTCCCCCTGCCCGGCGCCGGGGGTATAAGGAAAGTGATCCGTGACAGCATCCGGCGCCTGGAGGATGCCCTGGGCAGCGGCGCTTACTTCTACGACCTGCCGGTCGAGTACCAGGTTGAGGATCTCTTTCGCAATATGGATATTCAAGGATTTCTGGAATTTTTGTCGCAGCAAACGCTGGTAAGAATGGACCCGGCAGAATTCCGCCTGCTGCTCAAGAGCTTTGAGTAGAATATCTTGACAAATATCGCGGTGTGTCTATAATGTGCTTGAAAAAGGATGATAGAAGGAGATAATTGTTTCACGAGTTCAATAAGCAAGTGCAACGCTTTGGCAGAAATGGATATAATAGGTGG
>JACUUY010000216.1 GCA_014859085.1 Caldifarciminota bacterium | reverse complement strand
TTCGCATCCATCACCGCAACCGCCTGATACGACAACACCGGCGCGTAAACGGTGACCGTCCGGTAGGATACAAAGATGCTATCATTCGTATCCTGGAATTCGAGCACGAAGTTTATGTTCTGGTTGTTCGGACAGTCATCGGTGACATCGAATACATAATAGGGGTTGGACAGCACTGAGTCATCCTGCGGAATGTTGCCGTACCAGCTCGAATCCGTGGTCACGTTCACATAGGGACTTGCCGTACCGAGTATGCCATGGACGCCAGATGCGGTTCCTGTGCCGACATTTTTCGCCCAGACGCCGAAATTGACCGTTTCGCCCGGGTTAACGATACCGTCACCATTTCCGCCCGCCGCGTCATCGATGATGTGCCTGACGCACGTCACGTACGGGTAGCTGCTCGATACGACCAGCACATCGGTCGCGTAGCGGAAGTGGTTGGGTTTGGTCACCGTGACCTTCATTGTCGTCCCGGGTATCTGGGCCGGGATCATCAATGGGACCGGCGAGCCGGTGCCTTCGGCGACGGCGAGGATTTCACCGTCGACGGTCAAGGCGATGATCGAGCTGTCTTCGGCGAAGACCGTGAACGAGGTCATGCCCGCGTTGATCGTGGGCGGATGGCTGACCAGAATACTCTCCGGTAATTCTGAATAGATTATGGAAAAGGCATCGCCGTGGTGGTGGAAGAGGTGGTAGGTAATGATTTTGCTGCCCGTGTTATAGGGCCAGCTTGACTGCTGGAGAAAATACTTGCCCGAGGTCATGGCCATGCAGGGCAGAAGGTCGGGCTGGCCGATCGGCAGCGGCGGTCCCATGACCGGGTAGCCGGGCATGAAATTCGGCCATAGGCAGTCGAACATGCCCCAGGCATAAGTATCGTTGACAAAAGAATAGGAGATTTCTGAAGCTGCATTGAGACCCAAAGCACCGTATTGTATCCGATGGAATTTCTCGCTAAAACACTCGCTTGACCAATTGTATTTGCCGGTCAGGCAATTGTGGGAATTGACAAAAGTGTACATTGTATTGGTGAGCCCGTTCAGACTGGTGTTCGTGTAAGGTGGTTCGCCCCAGCCGGTCTCCATGCCATGGTCCCGGTGCTGGACCATGAAGGCGCCGGAATTGATCGCCGCATTGACACCGGTGGCCGAACCATTATTCCACCACGCAGCATCATAGGGATTGTTGTCTGGAATATAACCTAATCCCGCAGAACCAAAGTAGGCAACGATCATATAGGTGTTCGAGTTAGTAGACCAGTAACCACCAGGGGTTGGATTTGCCGGTGAGCCAAGATTGTACTGACGCGCTGGATTCTTACCGAGGGCGTTGATAAAGAAGCCCCGCACAATTTCAGCACAAAGCTGAAACCAACGGTCGTTCTGCCAGCCGCAGGCCACCAACGGTTCGTTGTAGAAATTGGCCGCAGTGTAGGGATTGCGTTCGTAACTCAAGAATTTGTTGATCATCGTGCTCAAGTGAGTCTCGCTCTGCGCGCAGATCCGGGCATGATGCATGTCCGGCATATGATCGCCGTTAACATCAGCATACATATTGTCCGAAGCAGCACCGGAATAGAACTGCGTGGTGACACCGTAGACATCACCGGAAGAAGGGTAGTCGGAGAGAATGAGGAACGCAACCGGCGCCGGTTCCCAGGTGTTGTAGGCATTGTTCAGGAAATTCTCGATCGCGGTCACGCTGTTGCCGCCGACCTCAGTTGTCGTGAAGACCTCGCAGGATATGCCCTGCAGTTTGCGCCAGGCTTTGATCGTATCGGCCCAGGCAATGAAGACCGGATCGTCCGGCACGATGATGATATACTCCCAACCGTCCCGGGCCTGAATGCGCTCCGGCGCATAGAAATCGACCTGTGGCAGGGAAGTGTAATTCAACAGATGACCCTGCAGCACCGGCTCCCAGAACCGGCTGCGTAAACGGTCGTCGCCGAACCGGCCGTTACCGCCGACATAGTCGAGCCGGAAACGAAGATCCTTGTACACGATCAATTCCTTGGTCACCGGATTATACTGATAGGGCGTGACATTGATGATCACGACATCGACCCCCCGGATCTGCATCGGCTCGCTGACCAAGACCGGCGAGGACGGGAAATAAGCGTTCCGGCCGTAGATCGTCATGTCCTTCTCATAACGCAAGGGCGTATCGTCATGCTCGAACGGAATGTTGGGCGCGGGCAGGATCTCGATGTCCTGATAGACCTCGGTCCGGGTAT
>JACUUY010000061.1 GCA_014859085.1 Caldifarciminota bacterium | reverse complement strand
GTATGAAGTCTCTGATCAGTTGTCAAACGTTGCACTTACTCGTTGAATGTGGCTATGTATATTGAGCCAAAAGCGCAATGTATTTCAGGTAACCAATCAAAAAGGAGGAACAATGAAGTACAAGTTACTGGCTGTGTGCATGACGCTCGGCGTCGGCATTGCAGCCGCTGATCCGGGGTTCATGCTGACCGTGAAACCAGGCAATCTCGTTGAGGGGTTTGACCTTGGGGTCAAGGCGGGGCGATTCGTGCCCATGTTCGGTCTTGATGTCGGCTCGGCCGGGATGAGTTCGCATTACACTGTGGAATACAACGACTCGCTGGTTTACGAATTTGATGAGGAAGTGGGCCTGACCGTATTCGCGCCGCACATTGGATTCAAGTACCTTCTTGGCCGCAAAGACCTAAGACCTTATGTCGGGATGAGTTTCCTGTACACGTTCGGCTCGGCGAGTGTAGTGTTCGATGGCGTGGAAGATGAGGATTTGTCTGATCGGATCGGCGATGTGCTGTCCGGCAATTGGGGTCTCGGCGTGAATTTCGGGGGTGAGTACTTCTTCAGCAAGAACTTCTCGCTGGGCGGGAGTGTGGGCTTCAAATACTTCCGGGGGGCAACGAGTTCGGAATTCGAATCTGTGCCCGGCTACATAGAACTCACCGAGAGCACATTGGGCCTGGGTCTGAGCATGGCGAACTGGTCACTCAACTTCTACTTCTGAGAATACCATGTAGCGGGGTTGATAGGAGGGATCAAAGCGGTTCGTGTCACGTGACTGAGTGATCTGCTCGCGGCTGAAGCAAAGTATGCAGCAGAGAAATGCATAGATACGGATCGTTGAGAACCGGTTGTTCAGCACTTGCGGATCCTGAGGTTAGGGATCAATGACGATAAGGAGGAGTGATTGAAGAGGTCATTGTTGTTCTTATTAACAGTGTGCACGTTCGCACTTACTAACTGCAACGGGGCGGTTCTCATCGAGGCACCTGAAATGAAAACAGTGATAATGGGCGTGACGGACATAACGGTTTTCTGGGAATTGAACGGCGTGATCGAGGGCAGGGCGGATTTTGCCGGGTACAATGTCTACGCCTACACTGATTCAACCGCCTTGCTGGTCGATGACGGCGAAGACCTGAACAAATTCAACAGCCAGATCATCACCGATACCATCTACTGGATCCGGGGTCTATCCCAGGACAGCATCTACTATCTACAGGTGCGTACGGTCAATACCGAAGACAAGGTGGGCGGTTACCACGGCACGGTGCCGTTTCTGAAGGGGTCGCCCCGGCCCGAGTTCACCGTGTCGCTCTACCTTGCCGACACGGTCCAGACCGTCAACCACAGCTGCGCGCTCGTGTTCGCAGGTGGCGCGATCGCGGCCGATTCGGCCATGCTCGAATCGGGGTCCGACATGTGGGTCCTCTTGGCCCAGGACTCGGTATGGTTCTGCGCGCCGAGCATTCATCCGCTGTACGGCGCCGGCGGCCGGGAGACGATGTTCGGCGGCATCGGCAGCGGCGAATTCGATTCCGTGTCCACGGTTATGGCTGAGCCCGGCTCGACGCAGATCATGGTCTTGAGCGGCGATATGGTCGTCGCCCGGAGCCAGGACGGTAACTACGTGAAGATTCGCGTTGAATCGATCGACCTGCCGGCCGGCGCGATCACGGTCCGGTTCGCTTACCAGAATATCGCCGGATTCCCGTACTTCTGAACCGCGGCCGCTCGCGGACTAACCGGCCGCGTCGCTGAGCCAGGCAAGATAATCCGCCTGACCGGCAGCGATATCCCAGCAGATGATCTCCGGGACATCGTAGGGATGTTTTTCTTTGATATATTTCTCCACGGCCCGGTACTTGCGCCGGGTCGTTTTTATTAAAGCGCCGTATTCTTGCGACCGTTCGATCTTGCCCTGCCAGCGGTATATGGAGAAGATCTTGAATATGCTGCCGCAGGCAATAAGTTGCCTCGCCACGAGTCCGTTGACGATCCGCCGGGCCGTTCTCGTGTCGGGGAAGGTCGTGTAGACAACGGTGTGCTTGCCCGAAGCCTTCATTCAAAGACGCCGTAAAAGAAGATCGCGACATTGAAATAGATGATCAGCGTGGCCGTATCGAGGATCGTGGTGATTAGCGGCCCGGACATAAGTGCCGGATCCAGCCCGACCCTGGCGAAAAACAATGGTAATACGCCGCCCAGTACCGTTGCCAGGACGATGGTCATGGCCATTGCTGCCATTACGGTGAGGGCGAGTGTGGGATTCTGGTTCAGAATTATGGCGCGGAGCGCGGTGACGGCACCGCTTACCAGCCCGACCAGAATGCCCACGACGAATTCTTTCTTCACGACCTTCCATATATCATCAATTCTTATCCTCTTGATGGCAAGGGATCTGATGACGACCGTCGCGGCCTGGGTGCCGGCACTGCCGCTCGTGTTCATCAGGATGGGGATGAAGAAGCTGAGGGTGACGATGCTGGAGAGGAGGAACGAATAGTGTTCGAGGACGGCGCCGGAGACGAACCCGGCAAGCGCGAGGACGAGCAGCCACATGCCTCTTTTCCGGGCGATGATCAACGGGTTTTCCGAGAGGTATTCGTCGACAACGCCGGAAGCACTGAAACGGTAGATATCTTCACTCGCCTCTTCTTTGATAACATCGATCACATCGTCAACCGTAATGATGCCCCGGATACGACCCAGTTTGTCCAGCACCGGCAGGGATATCACGTCATACTTGCCGAACATATGAGCGACATCTTCCTGATCCATTTCAAGCCCGACACTCGGGAAGTGTCCGTCCATGACCCGTTCCACCCGCTGGCGCGGCGTGGCCGTGAGCAGGTTCTTCAAGGGGATGATGCCCTGTAGCCGGTGCACCTTGTCGACGACATAGATATTCTGGATGAAGTCGATATCCCGGCCTTTGGTCCTGAGCTCTCTCAGCGCATCGGCAATATTGGCGGTCTCAGGCACGGTTATGTAGTCCGTGGTCATGAGACCGCCGGCCGTATTTGCCTTGTAGGCGAGCAGCTCGCGTGCCCGGTTCTGCTCATCAAGATCGAGCAGGGGGATGATCTTTTCGACCTCTCCGGCCGGCAGCGCGGCAAAGAGGTCGGTCCGGTCATCGGGCGACATCTCGTTGAGGACCGCGATCTTTCTCCTGGCCGGGAGATTCTCCAGCAGCTCGATCATCTGGTCTTCTTCCAGGAACTCGAATATGTCGGCCGCCAGCTTGACGTCCAGGATATTGAACAACTTGAGCCGCTCTTCCGGGGTGAAGTCCGACCAGACCTCGGCGATATCGGCCGGCTCAAAATACGATAACACCCGGCGAATGATGCGCTGCTGCTTCGTGCCCAGCAACTCCTTTATCTCCGGCAGAATGATACGCATGGGTCAGTCTTGACTGCGGTTCTTAAAATGACGCGGCGCCGGGGTGATTGCGGATGTGTCCCGCAGTACGATCGCGTCGAACAATGTGCGATTCAGGGTGCAGGGAGGAGTAAAGCGATATTGATGCGCGGCCATTATTACCATGGACGACCGTCATCTATCTTCGCCAGAGCAGCAGGAATGTTATGTTGAAATATATGAGGAGTGCCGCCGTGTCGAGGATGGTCGTGATCAGCGGCCCGGACATCAGCGCCGGGTCAACTTTCAGGCTTTTGAATATTATCGGCAGAAGCCCACCGAGCGATGTTGCGAACACGATGGCGATGATCATTGCCGTGGCAACGGTCAGGCCGAGCATCATGTCACCCTGCATGACGATCGCCCGCAATGCGGTCACGCCGCCGGCCAGTATGCCGACCATGATCCCGATCAGGAACTCCTTTCTGACGACACGCCATATATCGCGCAGCTTGATGTCGCCGATCGCAAGGCCGCGCACCACGACCGTCGCGGCCTGGGTGCCGGCACTGCCGCTCGTGTTCATCAGGATGGGGATGAAGAAGCTGAGGGTGACGATGCTGGAGAGGAGGAACGAATAGTGTTCGAGGACGGCGCCGGAGACGAACCCGGCAAGCGCGAGGACGAGCAGCCACATGCCTCTTTTCCGGGCGATGATCAACGGGTTTTCCGAGAGGTATTCGTCGACAACGCCGGAAGCACTGAAACGGTAGATATCTTCACTCGCCTCTTCTTTGATAACATCGATCACATCGTCAACCGTAATGATGCCCCGGATACGACCCAGTTTGTCCAGCACCGGCAGGGATATCACGTCATACTTGCCGAACATATGAGCGACATCTTCCTGATCCATTTCAAGCCCGACACTCGGGAAGTGTCCGTCCATGACCCGTTCCACCCGCTGGCGCGGCGTGGCCGTGAGCAGGTTCTTCAAGGGGATGATGCCCTGTAGCCGGTGCACCTTGTCGACGACATAGATATTCTGGATGAAGTCGATATCCCGGCCTTTGGTCCTGAGCTCTCTCAGCGCATCGGCAATATTGGCGGTCTCAGGCACGGTTATGTAGTCCGTGGTCATGAGACCGCCGGCCGTATTTGCCTTGTAGGCGAGCAGCTCGCGTGCCCGGTTCTGCTCATCAAGATCGAGCAGGGGGATGATCTTTTCGACCTCTCCGGCCGGCAGCGCGGCAAAGAGGTCGGTCCGGTCATCGGGCGACATCTCGTTGAGGACCGCGATCTTTCTCCTGGCCGGGAGATTCTCCAGCAGCTCGATCATCTGGTCTTCTTCCAGGAACTCGAATATGTCGGCCGCCAGCTTGACGTCCAGGATATTGAACAACTTGAGCCGCTCTTCCGGGGTGAAGTCCGACCAGACCTCGGCGATATCGGCCGGCTCAAAATACGATAACACCCGGCGAATGATGCGCTGCTGCTTCGTGCCCAGCAACTCCTTTATCTCCGGCAGAATGATACGCATGGGTCAGTTTATGCGGAAAATGTAGCAAAGTCAATAGTGTACCCGGGTGGTGCCGGCGATGGTATTGTATAATATTGGGTGTAGGTTTGTCTTGAACGCCAGTGTCTTTATTATCAAGGCTGCAGGCAATGACAGTTTCTATGTCTGGGAAACCTTACCCGGCAATGATGGCGGTTCTTCGATTGCCATATATGACATTGATGGCAATGGTTTAGCTGAGATAGTTATCTCGGGTAATAATCAGACCCGAATCTATGAATATCAGGTAGGGATCGCAGAAACAGCCGGAGCCGTGGTTCAGCCGATAAAACTTGAAATATTTCTAATCCGTTCACGAGCACGACAGAAATGCGCTGCTCGATTCTTGAGCCTGGATACTTGATTACGGCCTCCAGCGTCAGAGTTTACGATGCGGCTGGTCGTATTGTGAGGTCTTTTCGTCCAGGATCGAGCATCCAGAATCCAGGATCGGTTGTTGTGTGGGACGGCACGGATGATGCTGGCAGGAACCTTGCCGGCGGTGTGTACTTTGTGCGGTTGGAGACGCCACACGGGTGCTGGACCGGGAAGATAGTAAAATTGAGATAGGAGGGCAAAGCCAGTGGCCCTGGAGGTCGGGGTGTTGCTGATTCGTTGAGAAATACAACGCCTGGCCTTGGGGAGAAGGTCATGTAAAACCAAGGGTTTGCACGAATTGTGGCGCGAGCGCAATGCACAATGTCTCGTTTCACGGTTGAAATAGGGAAGTCAGGCTGAAGCGAGGATGGCGAACCAGGGTCTAGAAATTGTCAAATTGTCAAGCACCGTCCCCGGGGTGGTACCGGTGATCTCACAATTGACACATTGCAGGATGTCGCTATAATCCTTCCATGAAAGAGCTATGGCAGAGCAGGACCTCATTCGTGCTGGCTTCCATCGGTTCGGCGATCGGTCTGGGTAATATCTGGCGGTTCCCGTACGTATGCTACGAGTGCGGGGGAGGAGCCTTCCTTATTCCGTTCCTCGTGGCGCTTTTGACCGCGGGCATACCCCTGATGATCCTTGAATACTCGCTGGGCCACAAGTTTGCCGGCTGCGCGCCTCTGGCCCTGGGCAGCATCAAGAAGGGCTTCGAGATCTTGGGCTGGTTTGCCCTCCTTGTCGGCTTCGGTATCGTGACCTACTACGCGGTCGTCATGGGTTGGTGCTTCAACTACCTCGGTTTCTCTTTGAATCTGGCATGGGGTGAGAATACCCAGGCGTTCTTCTTCGATCAATTCCTCAAGATATCTGAATCACCCCTGCAGATCGGGTCGGTGCAGTGGCTGATCGCGCTCGGTCTCATCCTCACCTGGATTGCGATCGTGGCTTCGATCTGGAGGGGCGCGAAGACGGTCGGTAAGGTCGTCTATTTCACCGTGCTCATCCCGTGGGTGATACTCATCGTGTTCGTGATCCGGGGTGTGACTTTGCCCGGTGCCCTCGAGGGGTTGAGATTCTACCTCACGCCCGATTTCAGCGCCCTCTTGAACTACCGGGTGTGGCTACATGCCTATTCCCAGGTCTTTTTCTCCCTGACGATCGGCTTTGGCGTGCAGATAACCTATGCGAGTTTTCTGCCAAGGGACTCGGACATCGTGAACAACGCCTTCCTGGTAAGCCTGGCCGATGCCGCCACGGCGTTCGTCGGCGGGTTTGCGGTCTTTGCCACCCTCGGGTACTACTCTTTTCAGAGCGGTTTGCCCGTGAGCGAGGTCGTGAAAAGCGGCCCGCAACTCGCCTTTGTGACCTATCCCACGATCATCCGGCTCCTGCCGTTCGGCTCGGTCGTGTTCGGCGTGCTGTTCTTCCTGATGCTCCTGACCCTGGGCATAGATTCCGCATTTTCGCTGGTCGAGGCCGGGGCGGCCTCGCTGATCGAAAAATTCAAACTGAAGCGTACCCACGTGAATATCGGTTTCGCGCTCATCGCGGCCGGGGTCGGGTTCATCTACACGACGAAGAGCGGCCTCTACTGGCTGGATATCGTCGACTATTTCATGAACAACTTCGGTTTGCTGCTCGTCGGGGTCATCATGTGCATTGCGGCCGGGTGGTTCTACAACATCAAGTCCATTCGCGAGTATGCGAACGGCAAATCCGATTTCACGATCGGCGCCTGGTGGGATTTCTGCATCAGGATCCTGACGCCGGTCGTCGTCGGCGCGCTCTTCATTACCAACGTGATCGATCGGATAAAGGCGTCCTACGGCGGCTATCCGAGGATCGCCGAATTCATCGGCGGCTGGCTGGTGATCGGCATTTTTGTCGTCGTCGGGCTGCTGCTCTTCAAGAAGAAAAGGAGAACCTGATGCCGGCTTCAGCCTGGATCATGCTTGGCATTACCGCCCTCGTTCTCTTCGGCGGCATGATCGTCTGTCTCGCGAAGATCAAGAACAAGAAATAAGCCCTATCTCCGGTACTTCTTCATGCCCTCCGCGTACAGGTCATTGCCGTGGGCATCGTTGGCCACGATCACCGGGAAATCGACGACCTCCAGCTCCCTTATCGCCTCGGGCCCGAGCTCCTCGTAGGCGACGATTTTGACCGCTTTTATGTTCTTCGAGATCAGCGCCGCGGCGCCTCCGGTCGCGGCAAAATAGACCGCCTTGTATTTCTGCATCGCATCCAGCACGTCTTTGGAGCGCACGCCCTTGCCGATCATCCCCTTCAAACCCCGGGCGAGCAGATCCGGCGTGTATGGGTCGCAGCGGCCAGATGTCGTGGGGCCGGCCGGACCGATCACGTAGCCGGGTTTTGTCGGCGCCGGGCCGGCATAGTATATGATCTGACCCTGCAGGTCTAACGGGAGTTTCTCGCCCTGCTTGATGAGATCGTGCAGCTTCTTGTGTGCCGCATCACGCGCCGTGTAGATCCGGCCGGTAATTAGCACGCTGTCGCCGCTCTTCAATTTCATTACCTGCTCGTCGGTCAGGGGAGTATTGATTGCTATCGCTTGTGCCATCATACCTCCTTCTGCATATCCTCAGATTATTGCCGTCTTGTGTCTGGCTACATGGCAGTTGATATTCACCGCGACCGGGAACGAGGCAATATGCCTTGGATGCGTTTCGATGAAGACCTCGAGGGCGGTTATCCTGCCGCCCAGCCCCATCGGGCCTATGCCCAGATCATTTATCTTCGCGAGGAGTTCCTTTTCCACGTCGGCGTAGAACGGATCCGGGTTGCGCTCGCCGATGTTGCGGAGCAGAGCTTTCTTAGCGAGGAAGGCGACGTACTCAAAGGTGCCGCCAATGCCGACGCCGACGATGATCGGCGGGCACGGATTGGAACTCGACCGGATCACGCGGTCGATCACGAACGCCTTCACACCCTCAATGCCATCGGCCGGTTTCCCCATTTTAACCTCGCTCATGTTCTCGCTGCCGCCGCCCTTGGGGGCAACCGTGATCTTTATCTTATCGCCGGGGACGAGTGTCGTGTGCACGATCGCCGGGGTGTTGTCGTCGGTGTTCTTGCCCTTCACCGGATCAGAGAGTATGGATTTTCTCAGATAGCCATCCGTGTATCCCCTACGCACGCCCTCGTTTATCGCCTCGATGATGTCGCCCGCTACGTGAGCCTCGGTCCCCATTTCCAGGAAGACGACGGCAAAGCCGCAATCCTGACATAGCGGTATCTGTTCGTTCTTCGCGATCTCGGCGTTCTTGATGAGTTGTCCGAGGATATCCCGGCCGGTCTCGGATTCCTCCACGTCGAGACCCTTGCGGAACGCCGTGAGCAGGTCGTCGCCGAGGAAATAGTTGGCCTCCATGCACAGCCGGGCGACGGTATCGACGATATCATTGTAGGGAACTTCTCTCATGCCTTCTCCTTTCATCCTCAATTCTTGAAGTCGATTGAAACGGACAACCCGAGCACTGCTGTATCATTTCGTCGGCGCGAGCACATAGGTCGCCGTTCTGTCGGGCAGGGTTGCTTTGGTTATCTCGACCTCGCCGCTGAATTCCTGCACGTCTTTGTCCCTTATGTAGTCATCCACCGGTGCGATCGGAAACTCGCACTTTTCCGTCTTGAAATGCATCGGGATCACGATCCTGGGCATCAGTTTCGAGACCGTATCCTCACCGGCTCTGGCATCAATGGTGAAATGGCCGCCGACCGGCATGAACAGAATGTCCACTTCGCCGATGCTGCTGACTTCCTCTTCGGAGAGTTGATGGCCCAGATCGCCCAGATGGACAACATTCATGCCATCGATCGTCATTTTGAATATCGTGTTACTGCCCCGGGCCGTGCCGCGTTCCGTGTCATGGAAGGTCGGCGTGCCGCTGATCACGATATCTTTTATTTCCTTTCGGTCTTCACCGCGCACAAAAACCGGATTGCCCTCGACCGCCGTGCAATTGTGGTCGTCGTGCTCGTGGGAGATCGTGACGACATCGGCCGGCTCGGTGATCGGAGCGTATTTTATGCCGCCCTCAAAACATCCGGGTTTGTAAGGGTCGGTGATGATCCTCGTGCCCTTCTCTGACACTATGAGAAATGAGGCATGTCCGAGGAATATTATCTTCATGGTATGCTCCTTTCAGTTGAACTTCGCAGAAATGCTGGCGGCTCGAAATTCTCTGATATTATAACTCGACCGGAAGCAAAATCAAGTGTCGCATGCATTATTGACTTGCCGGTCGATGTGATTAGAATAGGGCGTGGCATTGCTTAAGGATCTGATCGAACGGCTGCAGTGGCTGCCCGGGATAGGCCGCAAGTCGGCGCAGCGCATAGCCTTCTATCTGCAGAAGATGGATGCCGCGCGGGTTCAGGAGCTGGCCGATGCGATTGTGACGGCGCGCAACAAACTCAGGGAATGTTCGGTCTGCCACAATCTGAGCGAAAAAGATCCCTGCGAGACCTGTCTCGACGACGCCCGCGACAAGGATAGGATCTGTGTTGTGGAACAGCCGTCCGACGTGATGGTCATTGAACGGACGAGCGAATACCGGGGCATGTACCACGTGCTTCATGGTTCAATATCGCCGATGGACAATATCGGCCCCGAGGACCTGCGTATTGACACGCTCGTCGGCCGGTTGCGGAACGGCTGTGTGTCGGAAGTGATCGTTGCGACGAACCCGACCACCGAGGGCGATGTAACCGCGCTCTACATTGCCAAGTTGATCAAACCGCTGGGTATCGCGGTAACGCGTATCGCCCGCGGTCTGCCCATGGGCAGCGACCTCGACCTGGCGGATACGATGACCCTGACGCGGGCGCTGGAAGGAAGGAGCGAACTCTGATCCGCCTCAGGTGGCTCAGAGTAAATCACAAATCTCAAGCACCAAAGAACAAACCCGAGTTCCGTAAGCAAATGCAGCGTTTTGGCAGAAATGGAGATAATTGGGTGGCGGGTGGTCGAAGCGTTAGGGGCACACGGTACCAGCATTTGTCCAGGGAGGAGCGGGATATGATTGCGGTTCATAAAGCTCAAGGGTGTTCACGACGGGGAATTGGGCTAAGGATGGGCCGGGATAAAGTGACGATTTCCCGGGCGCTGCGCCGGAACGCGCCGGAGATCTATATGGGTTATTATCTCAGCCATACGATAACGGCAGTGAAAACGTGGCGCATGAACGGATCAAGCAAAAACCGGGGATAAGTTCTTTTTTCTGCAACCCGAATCACGGCTGGGGAAAAGGGACGGCCGAGAACCTGATCGGCCTGATCCGCAGATACCTGCCAAACCAAACCGACTTCAGTAGTATAAGCAAGCGACGGATCGCGGCCATTGAAGATCAATTTAACTCCAGGCCCCGAAAATGCCTGGTTTACCGAACACCGTATCAAGCATCTGATCAGTTATCAAACGGTGCACTTACTCGTTGAACGCGGCAGACAAATTCAAGACCGCGACAGCCGGGGCATAGTCATTCCCCGGTCACCTGAGCAAGCCAGAGGACTAGTGTGGCCGGGAAATTCAGTGCTTTGATGTTCTGTCATACCTGGATCGTCCGGTTGAACCGGACGATGACAAAAAGGCGAACCGGACGATGACAACGAGCGGGGAGACGAATCTCCCCCGCAAATTGTCAAATTGTCAAGCACCGTCCCCAATGCCTGTCCCCAATGCCTCATCAGTCGACGTGCATACCTTGTCGCATGCAATTTCATGCGTTCTGCCTCTTGACATTCTGGTGAAAGATCTTATAATATAACGAGAGGCAAACCATGGTTATTGCATAGATTGTAGAGGGAGAAATCGAGGTGCGGTATCTGAAGGCGGTTTCCGTAAGTGGTGCGGCGGTTGGATTACTGCCGGGGGGGTACATGTCTGACTACCCCCATTGGCAGTCATCTATCAACCCAGACACCGGTCATTACTGCATAGGTATCTTCACAGTTGTTCCTCATCGCAGTACGTCAGAACGATCGCCAAACAATCATTATCGTTCAGCTAAGGTTATTTCAGGTTGGTCAATCCGAGTGGTGAAGCAAGGGCTGGTCAGAGAGCCTTGCGCGTGATGTATAAGTGCCGCGCAAGGCATAACGTGTGGATCGCATTCGTTTCGCAGAATCAAAGTCGCATAAGGAGGGCCAATGAAGTGTGCAGTAATGTTATTGCTAACTTGTACAAGGCTTCTGTTGGCGGGGTGGGAGTATGTAGAGCTGCCATCAGAGATAGAATACATTAATCAAGACATTGTTCAGGGGCTCAGCTCATACTACATTTGGGTAGTTGCTTACGACAACGAAAACAGTGAAGCCCTGATCCTCAGATCTTATTGGGGCTGGCCGTCGTGGGAGCGTTATACCACTCCTTTTGACCAGGATTACGTATACACGGATATCGTTGGTGATTGGGTTGTGCCGAATCCGCACGCCATAGTTGTCGGTTACAAGAAAGGAGAGCCTGAGAAACACAAAGGCATAATCTTACGAGGCAACGGTGCCGGATTCGACGATATCACATGTAATGTCCCCGATAGCTTACCCTGTCGACAATCACCAACACCTTTTCTGTCTGTTGCCAGATACCCAGACGCTCCCCTGGATGACAAAGTAATCGTAACAGGTGGTTTTGGTACGATTCTCATTTCAAACGATAATGGAGATACATGGTCTTACGTTGCGAGTCATCCGAACGCCGATCCAGAGGCCAGGCTATCTGATTGGTATTATTCGTCAGATTGGAGTGCGGCATACTATCCGAGGCCATTTGTAGTATGCGGTGACAACACTGGGTTAGTAGCTTGGACATACGACGATGGGGTAAATTGGCATGCAAAGGACTTCCCTTATAGCGAAGGATATCAGATTCCTGGACTGCAAAATCCATATGCCGGAAATCTGACTCCGCTCCATGTTCAAGACTCTGCGTGTGGAATGTCTTTTGGTTATGTGGCTGTTGGTATTCCTGATTGGCGATCTGGGCAGATATCTTTTGACAATACTGGCACCCCACAGAAATGGTGGTGGTGGCATGGTGCGGCCTGTTGGAGGTATGGCCTCCCGTGGGAAACAACCTATGCTCACTGGTTTGTCGGTGCTGACGGTGGTATTCTCCGTTGTGATAGTGCAATCTTTGATGTGCCGCACTGCAAATGGGAACACCAACCTGAGAACGATAGTTTCTATACACTCAATACAATCGACTTTGGTGTTACGGACGACTTGTACTCGTGGTACTTTCACGGACATGCGCTGGGGTCAAAAGGACGCAACCTGTATGCTCAATTTGGTTTTCTGCCGCCAGGCAACGTTGACTATCCACCTGCACCTAATGTCCAGGCAGCACCAAGACGTCCACAAAATTTCACTATGGTCTATGATGCTATTTATGGTGGTTACAGGATGTACTGGGATCCGCCTGCGAATCACGATTCAGCCAAAGTCGGCGGCTATTGGATCTGCCCGCCAGAAGATGACGGTGAGATTGGCTTTATTGCGAACAAGGTTCCTATTCCCAGAACGACATACTTTCTTAGCTGGCCGATCGGTTCATATCTGATTGCGGGTGCCTGTCCGATGAGGCGCGATGGATTGTCTGGCGATTGGTCCAATTTCGAGTGGCGCTGCACGATCGACAAGCTGGTTGACGACGGAGCTACCGGCAGGAACAATGCGGGGCGTCTGTTGTACGGCGGGAGTACGGCATGGTCTTTCTGGTCAAAGGATGGCGAGATTCACGTTGCCTGTTCGGCCGACAGCGGTAAGCACTGGACCTATCGGCCGGCACAGGCTGCTTTGGGCAGTGGGTATTGGCCGGCGGCCGCCCTGGACAATAACCATAATCCGGCGGTTTGCTGGGTCGAGAACATTGTGAACGGCTCGCAGGTAACAGCCCGCATCCACTACTGCCGTCATGACGGCCGGGAGTGGAGTAGTTCTTATATAATAAGAGAGGAGACTTTCACGGGTGCGGGTTATCTGTATCCGTCGGTTTCCGTGAGTGAAAACAACCACGTTCACATTATCTATGGCAAGGTCTATGACGATTACCAGAACTGGCAGCTCTGGTACGGCGAGTTTCCCCTGGACGATCCGGATGCGGTCGAATGGTATGCGCTGGATTATCAGTCGGGGAGGCCAGAAGCGCTTGGCAAGCTGGTGCCGACAATCGGCACGGATCGATACAGCCAGCCCATGGTCGTCTGGAACCGACCCAACTCAGACGCTCTTTATTTTGCCTACCGTGATGGTCAAGGCGCCTGGCACACGAGAACATTGGGCTTTACCGGCACGAGTCCCTGTCTGGAAGTCAAAGGCGTCACTGCTTACCT